>CAYSZC010000047.1:0-8041 GCA_964435345.1 uncultured Thermotogaceae bacterium | reverse complement strand
TAGCGGGTGCGGGCCCGATTGGGGTTGACGATGCGGTATACGAGCCAGGCCCCGGCCGCGATGAGGATTACCGGGAACATGACCAGGCCCACGACGAGGACGAGGCCCACGACGAGGAGGGCGATGGCCACGATGAGGGGCACGAGGACGACGCCGGCGAGGGCACAACCCGTCCCGATCGCTGCGCCGATCAGACTTCCCACCGCCCCGATCAAGCCGCCGATGAGCCTGAACAGCCCTCTGATGATCATTGTTTGACCCTCTCTTTGACCTCGGCCTCGGAGTGAACGTCGAGCGTCTCCGCGTACTCGACCCGCCCGATTCGACACCCCGGTCCGATGTTCACCGTTTTCCCGCGCACGACATCGGCGGTGGTGGCCTCGAGGTGAACGCTGTCCCCCTCGATCTCGCTCACGGCGAGCGTGCCGACCCCGAATCCCAGCCGCAGCCCGCGGGTCAGGCTGAACCCGAAGTTGAACCCGGAGCTGGCGCGGATGTCAATGCTCTCCCCGCCGATCTCGCGGGCCCGGCTGTCGCCGACGAGCTTCACCTCGACCCGGTCTGCGGAGAGCAACCCGCCGATCTCGAACTTGCCCGACGACGTGAACACGTCCGCCTCGACGTCGTGGGCCACGGACAGGGTCCCGCTCGCCCGGACGTAGTGCCCGCGCAGGCTTCCTCCCACCCGTTGCGCGCCCGACGAGCGAAACTCCTTCACGTCCGCGTCGCCCTCGATGCCGCAGCTCCCCGAGGTCTCGAGCGTGTCTGCCTCCACCCGTCCGGCGAACTTGCCGGACCCGGAGACCTCGATCTCCTTGGCCTTGACGTTCCCGTGGAACTTGCCGGCCCCGGAGACGCGGATCTCCTGGGCAACGACGTCCCCCTCGACCCGCCCGGACCCGGAGATGCGCACGTGCGCGTACTCGCCACCGGCGAGCCGTCCCGCTCCCGCGATCGAAACGCTTTGTCGCTCCATCTACGCCACCCCCCTCAGGGCGAGCTTCACCTGCTCCGCGATCTTCTCCAGGTCCGTACGGTGCTTGACCCGCGATTCGCGATCCAGCTTCAATGGCTCTCGTCCGAGCACCGCTAGTGTGAGGCGTACGGAAAAACCCTCTTGCTCGAGGGTCTTCTCCCCCAGCAGCGCCGTGACCCCGGTCGGGGCACGCAGCACCGCGTCCTCCGCGCGGAGGAGGTCCACGAGCAGCTTCGCCTCGGCTGGGCGGGCGCCGGACCGCAGGGCGTGAACCCCGGACGCCAACGCCACGAGCTCGGCGAACGTGTACCCGCTCTCTTTCCAGAGCAGCTTCTGCCCGTCGGCCCCGATGGGGGGAAGCGTGGCGGGGCTGTCCCAGCTCATCGCCTCCGGGGCCGCCTCCGGGGCCAGGACCTGGACGAGCTCGTCCAAAGATTGCTCTTCCTTGAGGGACTGGATCTGGGCGATGCGGGAGAGGATTTGTTCTTTGGGGAAGAACGTCTCCTGGCCCGTGACTGTGGCTTTGCGGATGAACCAGGCCTCCGGGATGAGCCCCTTCCTCTTCCACCGGTAGAGCTGGCCGTAGGAGATCCCGGCCTGCTCGAGCACGTCTTTCTTCGCGATCAGATCTGCGTCCATGTCCCCCCCTAACTGAAGACCTCCGCGCGGGGCTACCCCACGCGGAGGCCAGTGTAACATAACACTGTTACGATGTCAAGGGTCAGCGGACGACCACGGACACCCCTTGGGCGAGGACCGGTGGCACATGGAGCCCTCCGAACACCCACTCCGGGGTCGCTCCGATGGCGCGAATGCCGTCCTTGAGGATCTCGTAGGCGTTGCCGGCGATCATCGTGTTCTTGACCCGGCCCACGACCTTCCCTCCTTTCACGGCGAACCCGATCCCGACGTTGTTGGAGAACGCGCCAGATTGGATGTTTCCCTGCCCGAGCCCGAGGGTCCCCACCACGATCAGGCCGTCTTTCATCTCCGCGATGAGGTCGTCGAGGGATCCCTCCCCGGGGCGGACGACGATGTTGCGGGACGCTGGACCGGGGGGGACGCGGAACCCGCCCGTTCCCATGGGCCCTCCCTTCATCCCGTTCCCGGTGGGCTCGGCCTTCGCCAGCGCCGCTGCCCGGAGGTCGTAGTAGAAGTTCCTCAACACCCCGCCCTCCACGAGGGGCAGCCGTCCGGTGGACAGGCCCTCGTCGTCGAACGTCCGCGACCGAGGGCCGAACGGAAGTGTGCCCACGTCGGCGATCGAGAGGCGCGGGTCGAACGCGGCCTCGCCGAGGCGTCCCTTCAACGGGGACGTGCCCAGGAATACGGACAGGCCGGAGGTCCCGACCATCAACGGGAGGAGGAGGACCGGGAATCCGCTCGGGGCAAACAGGACGGGCGGCGTGCCGGCCGGGGGGGTGGCGATCTCCCTCCCCCAGCGGAGGTAGCGGAGAAGCTCGTCCAGAAGGGCCGCCCGATCCAGGTCGGTCGCGCGGCGCACGGAGCGGCCGACATAGACCGCCCAGATGTCTCCTTCACGGACGTGCTCCACTTCCAACGACATCTCGACGTAGGACCGCCGCTCCCGGCGCTCGCTGCCGGCGGTGGTGCGCACGGACACGTCCGCCGTGCCCCGCCCCAGGGACGCGTTCACCACGAGTTCGGGGAACTCGTCACGGATCGCGCGCACCGCCTCCTCGCCCCAGGATATGAGCTCCTCCACGGTGATCGCCGACACCTGGGGGTCGAGGACGGGGACAGCCTTCCCGTCCTGAGACGCGGCGAACTTGAACGGGGCCGGATCGCCGTGGGTTGCCGCTCCCAGTGCGGACTGAACAAGGGCCTCGTCGCTCCCGCCGGCGGTGGAGGCAAACCCCAGCTTCCCCCCGGCGATGACGCGCAACGCCCGCCCGCGGATCGCCTCCGACCCGGCCGCCTCCATCTCCCCCCCGTGGAAGTGGACGCCCACGCCCTCGCGCAGCTCGTCGTACAGTTCGGCTGCTTCCGCCTTCTGCGCTGCCCGTTCCAGGATGCTCATCATTGCCCTCCTACGGTCACGTCGCGGATGCGCACGTGGGGCGCCCCGGTCGTGGTGGGAAGCGGCCACTGTCCGCCTTTGCCGCACCCGCCCGAGCTCCCCTCGAGCTTGAAGTCCTGGCCGATCGTCTCGATGTTGTTGAGGGTGTGGAACACGTTTCCGGTGAGGACCACGTCGCGCACCATCGGCCCGATCTTGCCGTTCACGATCTCGTGGCCGTACGCGGCGGAGAACGTGAACTGCTCGAACATTGTCTGGCCTCCGAACGCCGCGCACGCGTACAGGCCGTGCTCGATCCCGGACAGCATCTCGTCGAGCGATGCCTTGCCCGGCTCGATGTAGGTGTTGCGCATCCGCACGATCGGCTCGTGTTCCCAGGACACGGCACGTGCGTTTCCCGTCGGTTCCATGTTCGTTTTATGCGCCGTGGCCCGGGAGTGCATGAGGCCCGAAAGGACCCCGTTTTTGATCAGGTAGGCCTTGCGCCGCGGCACGCCCTCGTCGTCGTACGGGTAGTTCCCGCGGGCGCCCGGGATGTACCCGTCGTCCACCACGTTGAGGGACTGGACCCCGAATCGGGCCCCGACCCGCATCACCTTCCGCATCGGTTCGTTCTTGAGGAGGAAGTCGGCCTCGCAGATGTGGCCGAACGCCTCGTGGATGAACACGCCGGCGAGGTCGGGGTCGAGGATCACCGTGTAGTGTCCGCCCTTGACCGGCTTGGCCGAAAGAAGGTCCACCGCCCGTTGCGCTGCCTTGCGAGCCTCTTCCTCCTTCCCCTGGACGGCCTCGAACCCCGCCGCGTAGCCCAGGGACTCGAACCCCTGCTGGATGTCCCCGTTCTTCCGCGCCACCGCGGCGAGCATGAGGGTCACGTCGGGGATGCCCTGGTCTACGTACGTGCCCTCGGAGTTGGCGTAGATCGCCCGCCGCCAGGTGTCGGTGTAGCGGACGCTCGTGGACACGATCTCCGGGGCGTGGCCGAGGATCGCCTCGTTGTAGCGCTGGGCGAGGCGCCGTTTCTCCTCCAGCGGCACCCCGCGGAAGTCGCGTTTCATGTCCCCTTCGTGGCGAGCGACGACGGCCTTGACCGGGGCCAGCGCCACCGGGTCCGCCACGTGTCCGGACGCGGTACGGGCGAGGCGAGTCGCCTCCTCGACCTTGCGGGGAAGCTCGGACGGATCGGTGAACACGGCGATCCCCCACGCCCCTTTGACGAGGCAGCGTACGATGCCGCCGGCTTCCTCGCCGGACTCCAGGGCCAGGAGTTGGTCGCGCTGGAACATCACCCGCGACCGCGTGACCTGTTCCCAGCGGGCCTCGGTGTAGTCGGCGCGGCTCTTGGCCACGGCCTCTCGAAGTTTCTCTTCCATCGGACCTCCTTCGCGTCGGAGCATTGTACCGCTGGGCGTGATCGAGATCACATACCGACCCGCGTTCATTCGCTACAATCGGCGTGGCGAAGCAAAGGAGGCCGACAATGAAGTGGCTGTTGGCGGTAGTCTTGGCGGCGTTTCCCGTCCTCGGGGCGGAGATCGCATTTACGGAGCCCCCGCGCTTGGCGGGAACGTTCCGCGTGGCCGTGACCGGCGTTGACGAGCCAAGTGGCGAGGTGACGCTCGTCGTCCTGCGGACCGGGGAGGTCGTGCGGGTGCCTCTCCAGCGCGAGGGGGACCGGCTCATGTCGAAGGAGATTCACGTTCGGCGACCGTTGTGCGACCCCGAAGGCACACCGTTCCTATCGGTCGAGCTTGGGGACACGATCGTCGCTGCCACGGCGCTCGGGAGTGGCCAGTCGGCTACGGCCAAGGTGGAACCACGGCCCCCGCGGGAAAACGAACCGACGCTCACGCTCGAACGGTGGGACGACCTGGCGATGAAGTGGGTCGGGGCGGAGGAGGCGGGCCCGGCCCGGTTGCGGATCGTCCTCGCCGACGCCTCGGCCGATACGACCTGTGAGCCGGATTCGGTTCGTCTCTCTGTGGAGGTGAGGGCGAAGGCGTTCACGGAGACGTTCGACCTGCCGCTCGTGGAGGATGCCGCAGCAAGCGGGCGGTTCGTCGGGGAGTTCGTGACCGTGGTCGAGCCGCGAGACTGCGATCTCCTGTTCCGCGTGCTGTCCCTGACGGAGGACGTTCGCCTTGAGGCACCGGCGCTCGGGGCGTACCTCGCCTTCCGGTACGAAGACCGGTCCTTGTGCGCGCCGCTGGTTCTCGTCCCTGTCGTGCTGACCCCGACTGACCTCGTGCTCTCTGAGAGTTGCGTGGGGGAAGCTCGGGTGACCACGCCGGAACGGCCGGATGAGGTGCGGTGGTGCGTGGACGGGGTGGAGCAGCCGGTGAGGGAGCCGGTGCTTCGGTTGCTTGCCGACGCTCCCCGGACGGTCTCGGTAGTGGCCCTGGTGAGGACGGGCCTGCGCTGGGGCCGCGCGGAGACGAAGGTCACCTTCGTCCTTCGGGTCAAACTCTCGTTCGTGGCCGCCGACAGCGGGCTCCCCGCGACCGAGCCCTGGCCGTGCACCCAGATGCTGCGCGTGAAGGTCGAGAACGTGCGCGGCGATCTGCGAGAGATCGTGGTAGGTAGGCTGGGGCTGAACCCGCGGCCGCGTCAACTGCCCGTGGTGAACGCGGGAGAGGGGACTTTCCTCAGCGTTCCGTTCCGACCTTCGGATCTCGGGTTCTGCGGGGGCGATGTGCTGTGGGCCCAATACGTGGATCCGCGTGGCTGCTACAGTGCGTACGTCGTCCTGCAGCTTCGATGAGGCGCACGACGCTGGCGGCTGTCGCGGCCGCAATCGGCCTTGGTGTGGCCGGGGTGGGCCTCGAGGTGGCCCACCCCGCGTTGTTCCCGGCCGAGTCCCTGGTCGTGTGGACGGCGCCGGGTGAGGGGGTCCCGACCGCGAGTGTCGCCGGGACGCCGTGGTCTCTGGCGTGGCGCCAGGTCGCGGAGGCGGGCCGGGTGCGCTGGGAGGGGAGTTTCCCAGTGGAGGCCCCGCTCGGGGTGTGGCTCGTGTGCACGGACCGCGGGTGCCACGCGTTCCTCCGCGTGCCGGGGGACCAGGGGCTTCTCGAGGTCGAAGCCGCGCCCGGGGCGACCCTCACCCTGAGCGGGCACACGAGGATCGCCGACGCGGCCGGCCGAGCGTTCTTCGCCGCCGCTCCAGGCGACTACGAACTCGTGGTGGCCTTCGGGAACGAGAGACTGGTCCGACCGGTGGGCATCCGATCAGGCGAGAGAACCAAGCTGCCCTTGATCCTGGCCACGGCCGCGGTCTCGACCGCGGTGGCCCTGCCCGGGCACAGCGTAACCCTGTCCGTGCGCATCGTGGCCCCGCGGGATCTCCCGACCCTCGTCGCCGACCTCACGCTCCCCGCAGGGTGGGAAGCCCTCCCCAACCCCGGCTTGTTCGAGCCACTCCCCGCCGGGGCGCTGACCGTGCGCTCGTGGCGCGTTTCCATCCCTGCCGACGTGCCCCACGGGGAGCACGCGCTCGCGGTGGGGCTCCCCGACCTCGGGGTCGAGGCCCGCGCCGCGCTGACCGTGGCCGGTCGGCTCCCGCCGCGGGTCGTGGTCTGCCACTGGGACGTCACCGCCGACCGGCTGGATCTGACCCTTCCGTGCGAGGTCACCTACGACCGGCTCCTGTGGGCGGCCACGTTCGTGGGGCGCGAGCTCCCGTTCACCGGGCGCGTGTTCACCCGGGACGAGTTCGAGGCGCTGGCCCGAGAGTGGGCCGGGGGCTAACGGCGCAGGAGGGCCAGGATCAGGGAAAGGAGGGCCGAGAGGACGAGCATGGTGGCGATGGGGAAGTAGAACACGAACCCATCCCGCGCAATGCGGATGTCCCCCGGAAGCCTCCCCAAGAACGGGAGCTTCCCGGAGAGGGCCAGCCCCAACACCACCAGGGCGATCCCCATCAGCACCAAGGCGCGGCCAAGACTGGACAAGTTTGTCATCCGCTACAATGATAGCCGGGAGGGCCAAGGATGAACGAGGTGTTGCGTGCGATCAAGGAAAGAAGGTCGATCCGTGTATTCCGCCCGGATCCGATTGAACCGGAGAAGGTGGACGCAATCCTCGATGCCGGGCGGTGGGCGCCGTCGGGGAAGAGCACCCAGCCCTGGCGGTTCGTGGTCGTGCAGTCCGCCCCGAAGCGGGCTGAACTGGCGAAGCTCGTCACCCAGAGGAACATGGTCGGCTCGGCGCCCGTGACGTTGGCGATCCTCCTTGACCGGGCCGCGGGCTACGACGAGCTCAAAGACGCGCAGGGGATCGGCGCCTGCGCCCAGAACGTCCTCCTCGCGGTCCACGCGCTGGGGCTTGGCGCGTGCTGGATCGGGCGGACCCGCGACAAGGCGGTCGAGGCGATCCTCGGCGCCGGAGAGGGAGAAGAGTTGATGATGCTCATCCCGATCGGCTACCCGGCGGAGACGCCGCCCGTGCCCAAGCGGCGTCCGCTCTCTGAACTCGTGCGACGGGTCTGAGTGCCCGACGTCCTGGCCGTGGTCGCAGCTCTGCTCGTGCTCTCTGCCGTTGGGTAGGGTCGTGGCCTGCGCTTCAGTCTGGCGGCGGCTCAAGGCGGCGCTCGCTACCGCCCCGGGCATGGGTCGGCCACCCGTGGGCTGATCCCCATCCCCCCAAACGACCTCGCGAATTCCCGGGCGAACTCCGCGGCGAGGCCATCGGCCTGCCGTTCGTAGGCGCCCTTATCTCGCCACGTGGCCTCGGGGCGGGCGAGCGGCGGGAGGACCCCGTTGGCGTCGCGGTGAGGAAGATCGTCGCCGCCGGGTGGCCGGCCAGCCCCTCAACCCCGCTCTTAGAATGGAATCCAGAGCCTAGAACCAGTTTCAAAACGGGCGTGAGGCGCGCCTGGTCCCTACCGGCAGCGGTTTTCGCTACCACCAAGGACACCAAGGGCACGAAGGTACGAACGGATTGGGGGTTCAATCCCCCAAGCCGCCCGCTTTCTGTGGCCCCCAAGGTCATGGGGGGCTGTGACAATGCCTTCGGCGCCTCGAGGACCA
>CAYSZC010000046.1:0-8459 GCA_964435345.1 uncultured Thermotogaceae bacterium | reverse complement strand
TGGTGATCGATGCGTTGGTGCAAAGAGCGGCGGCGCTCTGGAAAGACATGTTAGAGACACTAGCTAAACGCCGATCACCCCCGACGAGCAGCTCGCCGAGGTGATCCAGGCGTTCGCGTCTGTCCGCGCCCGAACAGGGGACGGTGTGCCATTGACCCTTCACGGGGCGCGCCTATAATAGGTGCGTTCCCAACACGCTCCACCCAAGAGGGAAGGTGGTGGCATGAGCGGAGAAAACCCATACAGCGATAAGCCCTGGACGCGTCATTACGCGGAGGGGGTCCCGGAGCGGGTGGAGGCGCCCGCGCAGCCGGTGGGGAGCCTCCTCGACCAGGCAGCGCAAGCGTTCCCCCGCCGGGCCGCCCTCCACTACTACGGGGCGAACTTGTCCTACCAGGACCTTCGCGAGCAGGCGGACGCCTTCGCCGCGGCCCTCGTCGGGCTCGGGGTGCGGAAGGGCGATCGGGTGGCGCTGTACCTCGTGAATAGCCCCCAGTTCGTGATCGCGTACTTCGGGGTCCTCAAGGCGGGGGCGGTCGTCGTGCCGGTGAGCCCGGTCTATTCGAGCTCGGAGCTCGCGTTCCAGCTCGGGGATAGCCGGGCGAGCTATGTCGTGTGCCAGGACCTCCTCTACGAGAACCTCGAACGGGCCGAGGCGGACGTCAAAGGGGTGATTGTCACCGGGGCCCATGAGTACCTGCCAACGCTGAAGGGGGTGTTCGCCAAGAAGCCGACCATTCCCGAGAAACCCGGGGTCCACAGCTTCCAGAAGCTCCTCCGGGGCGCCCCAGCGACGGCGCCCAAGGTGACCGTCGTCCCGGAGGTGGACCTCGCCGCTCTCCCCTACACCGGGGGGACCGCGGCCCAACCCAAAGGAGTTCTCCTGACCCATCGGAACCTGATGGCCTGCGCGGCCCAGCTCCGCGCGTTTTTCCCGGACCTCAGAGACGGCGAGGAGGCCGTGGCTGCGGCGTTGCCTCTGTACCACATCTACGGCCAAGTGGCTGCTCTACTCGTTGGGATCAAGCTTGGGGCGACGCTCGTCCTGTTCACGTCGCTCGATCTAGGACAGATCTTGTCTACGATGGACCGCCAGAAGGTCACGGTGTACTACGGCGTGCCGGCCCTGTACGAGGTCTTGAAAAACCATTCGAAGACGACCTGGGTCAACTGGAAGCGGATGAAGCTCATCGTGAGCGGCGCCGATTCGCTCCCCGAGGCGACGGCGAGCGCGTGGGAGGCACGCACCGGGCGGGCGATCATGGAGGGGTTCGGGATGACGGAGACGGCCGGGGTCAGCCACGTCAACCCGACGCACCGCATCAAGCGCGGTTCGTTCGGCGTGCCCATCCCCAACGTCGAGGCCGCGGTGGCCGACCCGGACACGGGGGCGTTCCTCCCTGGGGGGGAGGTGGGGGAGCTCCTCCTCGCGGGCCCCAACGTCACCTCTGGCTACTGGAAGCGCGACGAGGAGAACAAGAGGGCGTTTGTCGAGGCCCTGGGGAAGCGATGGCTGCGCACCGGGGATTTGGTGCGGATGGATGAGGAAGGGTACTTCCACTACTACGCCCGGACCAAGGACCTCATCAAGTACCGGGGATTCTCGGTGTTCCTGCGGGAGATCGAGGAGGTCCTCACCCAACACCCGATGGTCAAGGCGGCCGGGGTGATCGGGGTCAAGGACCCCAAGGTCGGTGAGTACCCCAAGGCCTACGTCGTCCTCCGCCCGGAGGCCCGGGGCCGGGTGACGGAGGCCGAGATCCGCGACTACCTCAAGGAAAAGCTCGCCCCGTACAAGGTGCCCAAGGTCGTGGAGTTCCGCAGCGAGCTTCCCAAGACCGACGTGGGAAAGGTTTCCCGGCGGGATCTCCGCGAGGAGGCCGAGGGTCTGTGACGGACCACTTGTTCGCGGTGACGGATCTGTCCAAGCGCTTCGGCGGAGTGGAGGCGGCGCGGCGGGTGAGCTTCGTCGTGCGGCCTCGGGAAATCGTGGGCCTGATCGGGCCCAACGGGGCGGGAAAGACCACGGTGGTGCGGATGATCATGGGGCTCCTTCGTCCGGACGCGGGCCGGGTCCTCTGGAAGGGGGAGGACATCACGCGCGAGCCGACCTGGAAGCGGGTGGTGCGGGGCATCACCGGGACGTTCCAGAACAGCCGGCCCATGAAACGGCTCCCGTTGATCGCCAACGTCATGGTCGGCTGCTACAACCCGCGGGTGACCCGCCAGGGGGAGTGGGTGAAGACGGTGCCGGCGCGGGCCCTTGATGCCTTGGAGTTCGTGGGCATTTCCGACCTCGCCCTCACCCGGGCCGCGGCTATCTCTCAGGGCGACCTGAAGCGGCTGGAGATCGCCCGGGCCATCGCCACCGAGCCCGAGCTCCTGGTGCTCGATGAGCCGTTCGCCGGCCTTACCCAGGCGGAGACGCGGCTGCTGGCGAACTCGATCCACCGCCTGCGGAAGGGGGGGCGGTTCGGTCGGCTGCACAGCGAGGGGTGCGCGATGATCATCGTCGAGCACAAGCTGTCCGAGCTGATGCGGATCGCCGACCGGATCGTGGTCATGCACTTCGGGGAGGTCCTCGCCGATGGACACCCCGAAGCGGTGGTTCAAGATCCACGCGTGGTCGAGGCCTACCTCGGCCGGGTCGGGGCCCACGCGCGCGAGGGGTTCTAGTGTTTCAAGCGATTCAGGCCCACGAGCTTTCGGTGGCCTACGGCACCGCGCTCATCCTCCACGACGTGGGGCTGGAGGTGCGGGACGGGGAGATGGTGACCCTGGTCGGCCCGAACGGCGCCGGCAAGACGACGCTGCTCCGGGCGCTCGCCGGCCTCATCCGGTGGGAGCAACGGGCGCACCGCCAGGGGGACGTCCGGCTGGGGGGAAAGGTCTGGTTTCGCGAAGAGAGGATTGACCATCTCCCCCCGCACGAGATCGCTGCACGGGGGCTGATCCTCTGTCCGGAGCGGAGGAGGCCGTTTCGGGAGATGCCGGTGCGGGAGAACCTCCTTGCCGGGGCGTACCTCGTCCGGGATCGGAAGGAGGTCGCGGCCCGGCTGTCGGAGGTGTATCGCCTGTTCCCCATTCTCTGGGAGCGGAGTCGCCAGCGGGCGGGGACCCTCTCTGGCGGCGAGCAGCAGATGCTGGCGATCGGAAGGGCCCTCATGAGTGCCCCCAAGCTTCTGTTGATTGACGAGCCCTCAACGGGGTTGGCGCCGCTCATCAAGGAGCCGCTGTTCGAGCGCATCCGGGAGATCAAGGCCCTGGGGATCGCCGTCCTCCTTGTCGAGCAGGACGCGGCTCTCTCCCTCGGGCTTGCAGACTGGGGGTACGTGCTCTCCCAGGGGCGGATCGTGGCCGAGGGGCCGTCGGACAACCTCCTGTCCGACGAAGTGGTCCGCCGCTCGTACCTGGGGCTCTAGGCCGCGAACTGGGTCCGGCAGGCCCGACAGGTTCGTCGGGTGAAGGCGTTCTTGATCCGGCAGTGCGGGCAATCCTTCTCGATCTTGTCGCGCACCCAGGTCGCGATCCCCCCGGGCATGAACCGAAGGATGAGGAGCACCAGCAGGGCGAACACGAGCATCCGGTACTGGGGGATCGCCCGCAGGTATTCGAGCGCGGGGAAGAGGAGGAATACCCCGGTCACCGGGCCGTAGATCGTGGCCGCGCCGCCGAAGATCGTCCAGATCACAGGTTGGAAGGACATGAACAGGTCGAGGTTGCTCGGCCCGGCGATGCGCATGAAATGGGCGTAGAGCGCCCCGGCGATCCCGGCGACGAACCCGGACAGGGTGAACGCCAGTAACTTGTACCGCACGGTGTTGATCCCCAGTGCCCTCGTCGCCACCTCGTCCTCGCGGATGGCATGGAAGATCAGGCCGACCCGGGAACTCGTGATCCGCCACAGGACGAGGAGCGAGGCGAGCAACGCCCCGATCGCGACGTAGTACTCCTGGACTCGCGTCGAGGCCAGTCGTTCGATGCGGCTGATCCCCAGCTCGCCGCCCGTGAACGCGGGGAACGCGAACACGAGCCCAGTGAGCATGAGCGGGAAGGCGAGGGTCGCCAGCGCGAGGTAGTGGCGGCGAAGGCGGAGGCAGGGAACGCCTACCAGGAGCCCGGCCAGCGTGGCCGAGACGGCCCCGAGGGGGATCGTGAGGTACAGAGGAAGTCCCAGGTGGAGGTTGAGGAGGGCGCTTGTGTAGGCCCCCAGCCCGAAGAACAAGGCGTGGCCGAGGCTGACCTGGCCGGCATATCCCGCGAGGAGGTCCCAGCTCATGGCGTAGATCGTGAAGATCGCGGTCAGGATCAGAATCCTAAGGAGGTACGCGTCCTGGGTGATCAAGGGGAAAAAGAGGAGCCCGCCCAGGAACAGGAACGCGAGCAGTCGGCTCGGCAGGACGAACACCTCGGACCGCAGGTAACGGACCACAGAGAGCAGCCGGTACACGCTACCGCTCCTCGGCGATGCTCGACCCGAACAGGCCCTCGGCTCGGAACAGGAACACGCCCACCATGATCAGGAGGGCCACCGCGGTCCGCAGAAACGACCCCCCAGGGATGAGGAACACCACGAGCACCTCGGCGAAGGCGAGGATCACCGCGCCGATCAAGCTTCCCTTGAGGCTCCCCAGTCCGCCGAGGACCACCGCCGCGAGCACGATCACCAGGGGATGCATCCACTTGTGCGGCTCGACGGTGAACAACGGGGCGACCGCCGCCCCGGCGAGGGAGGCGAGGAGGAACCCCAGGCCCATCACGATGGCGGTCACCCGGTTGACGTTGATGCCCATCAAGTTCGCCACCTCGCGGTCCTGGGCCGCGGCGCGGATGGCGAGGCCAAGCCGTGTGCGCGACAGGAGGAACCAGGTCCCGACGAGGCTCAATGCCGCCAGGGCCAGCGTGGCGAGTTCCTGGTTTCCCACGCGCACCCCGAGGACGGTCGTGAACCCGCGAAACGCCGCGGGCACATGGCGGAAGTGGCCGCCGAAGTAGAGGAGCATCGCCTCTTGCAGGAGCACCGCCAGGGCCAGCGTGGCGATGAGCACGGTCGCTTCCATCTCCTGCACCGGCTCGATGAACAGCTTGTAGAGGACGATGCCTACAATCACCACCCCGACTGTGGTCGCGAGCATGGCACCGGGCATGCCGATCCCCAGGCGGACGAGGTAGAAGATCCCGTAGGAGGCGACCATGTAGAACGCGGTATGGGCCAAGTTGAGGACGCGTCCCACGCTGAACACGAGGGCAAACCCCAACGCGAGCATGGCGTACACGCCACTCAGGACGAAGCCGTTCACCAGGATGTCGGCGAGCATGGGGGCGAGTGGGGCCCCGCAGCGCGGGGCCCCACATCACGCATTGACTACCCGCCGCGACGCCAACGCTGAACGACCCACGGGGGAATCTGGTAGGGGACCGTTCCCGGGTACCCCACGACGAGATCGGGCGACGCCGGGTCAGGTCGCCACTCGCGCGGCCAGAACGCGCGGAGCTCCCCGTCCTGCCACTGGACGCCGAGGCCGGTGAGATAACCCGCACCCCAGATTGGATCGTGCAAGTTGTCGAACACGATGCGGCCGACCGTTGCCGCGAAGTCGGTGGCCTCGAGGGCCTTGATCACGGCGTCCGTCTGGAGCGAGCCGGCTTGCCGGATGGCGTGGGCCAAGATGTGGAGCGCGTCGTAGGTGCCCGCGGTGTAGATCGGGAGCTCCCCGAACCGCTGCTTGAAAGCGTTCACGAACGGGATGGTGGTCTCGGTGGTCCCCACGCCGTGGCCGTGGAACCCGGCCGTGGCGAAGTAAGCTCCGAACCCGCCGGTGGCCTCGAGCCAGCCTTGCGACTGGGCCTCGATGTTGACGCCGACCGCCGCGACCGGGATTTGGAGGCGCCCCCAGTCGCGCCCGAACACCACGCCCGCCGGACCGGACAGGGCGGTGAACACGATGTGAGCGCCGGCCCGTTCGATCGCCGTGAGCTCAGCGGTCACGCTCGTGGCCATCGCCGACGGGCGCCAGGTGCCGACGTGCCTGCCTCCGAGGCCATGAGGACGGGGGGCGTTCGCCATGAGTTCCACAAAGGTCACGAGGGCATTCGGCCAGTCCAGCCGCTCGGCCACGATCGCCACCCTGGGCTGTTCGATCCCGAGCTCGGTGCGGAACGTCTGCATCACATCGGCCAGGAGGAGGAACGACAGCCGGGCGAGATAGGTGGAGCGGGCCGGGGTGATCCGGAACAGGTACTTGTAGCGGGCGTAGTCCTTGTCCACCCGCCCCCTGAGGAGCTCATCGGCGGCCGCGCCGGCGATGAGGAAGATCTTGCGGTGATCGGCGGCGACCTCGGTCATCGGGAACACCGCCTCCGAGCGGAATCCCCCCACGAGGAAGTCCACCCGCGATACGGTGATCGCCCGTTCCACGGCGCTCACCGCGTCGGAGACGCTCAACATCTCGTTCGTGTCCACGCGGACGAGTTCGATCTGGTAGGTCTTGGCCCCGACTTGGATGCCGCCGGCGGCGTTGATCTCCTCGGCGGCCAGGGTCGCCCCGTGCCAGTGGTGCGTACCCTGGATGAACGCCATCGGCCCGACCACGCCGATGCGGATGACCTGCTGCGCGGAGGCAGCGAAGCCCAGTACCAATACGCTCAACACGACTAGGGATTTCACTTTGGACACCTCCCACCACGAAAGATGAGCGACAGTGTAACCGCCATCACTCTCCCGTCAAGCACCCTCGGGGGGGGCGCTGGGAGCGGCTTTGCGATGGGCGAGGGCTACCGTAGGGATTGCCGGTGGGAGGCCAGGGCCTGCGCGTACACGGCCATGTACTCCCGGGCCGAGCGCCCCCAGGAGTGGTCCTCGCGCATCCCGCGCCGCATCAGCCGCTGCCAGGCCACCGGATCGTGGCGCCAGACGCGCACCGCCCTCCCCAGCGCGGCGAGCATCGCCTCCGCCGTGTACTCGCTGAAGGTGAATCCGTTTCCGGTATCTACATGCTCGTGGATCGTGTCCTTGAGCCCACCGGTGGCCCGCACCACCGGCGCCGTCCCGTAGCGCAGCGAGTAGAGCTGGTTCAGGCCGCACGGCTCGAACCGGGACGGCATGAGGAAGATGTCGGATCCGGCCTCGATGCGGTGGGCCCACTCCTCGGAGAACTCTACCAGTGCTCTGACCCGCAGGGGGTAGCGCTCCTGGGCCTGTCGCAGGAACGATTCGTACCGAGGCTCCCCGGTCCCGAGGACGACGAGCTGAATCCCGAGAGCCATCATCCGCTCGAACGCCTCGACCACGAGGTCAAACCCCTTCTGGTCGGCGAGGCGGGACACCATCCCCACGAGGGGACTTCCATCGTCGGCAAGTCCGAGCTCGGCTCGCAGGCGGCGCTTGTTCTCGGCCTTGCCGGCGAGGTCCTCCGCGGAGTAGGCGGCCCAGAGGTGAGGATCGCGCGCCGGATCCCAGACCAAGTCGTCCACCCCGTTCAGGATCCCGACGAGATCGTCCCGCCGCGCTCGGAGATGCCCTTCCAGTCCTTCCCCCTGGTCCAGGATCTCCGCAGCGTAGCTCGGAGAGACGGTGGTGATCCGGTCGGCGGCGAGAATCCCGCCCTGGAGGAGGTTCATCTGGTCGCCGCGGGCAACCAGATGCCGGCCCGCGTCGTTGAGGCCGGCGACCCCGGCTTGGCTTGCCGGGAACCAACCCTGGTAGGCGAGGTTGTGGATGGTGAGGGCGGTCTTGATCGGGAGCACCGTGCCCGACCGGAGGTACACGGGGACCAGCGCGGTGTGCCAGTCGTTGGCGTGGATGACGTCGGGAACCCAGCTCACCGCGGGGCCAAGGGCCAGCGCGGCTCGCGACAGAAAGGTGAACCGCGCCAGAGAGTCTGGGTACTCCTGGTTGCCCTCCCCGTAGATCCCGGGACGATCGAAATAGGGATCGTGGCCGAGGAAGTACACCGGGACCTCGCTTCCGGGGAGCGCGCCGCGGAACACGGCGCACGTCCGATCCTGACCTCCCACGGGCACAGGAAACTCCGTCACCGGGGTTAGGGGCCCGGTCACCGACCGGTACTTGGGGGTCGCCACTGCCACGTCCACCCCGAGGGCGGCGAGCGCTCGGGGCAAGGCCGCGGCCACGTCCCCCAAGCCCCCGACCTTGGCGAACGGGGCCACCTCTGCGGACACGAACAAAACGCGCATCAGACCCGGAACAGGACGCCCTCCGGGCGGCCATCCACGTGCACGGTGATCGCGTGCCCCAGCTCGCCCTGCTCGGGGACCCGCCGCGCCTCGACGAGCGCGGGGGTGAAGTCCGCCAGGGGCGCGCCCTCCTGGCGCACGAGGTGGCCCATCAGCCCGAACAGGAGGGGGCAGAACGCGAGGGGGACGACCACGGTGACGAAGGCGGTCCGCCGATTGCGGACCGCCTGTCGCATCTCCGTCAAGAACAGGAGCCAGGATCC
>CAYSZC010000045.1:0-8525 GCA_964435345.1 uncultured Thermotogaceae bacterium | reverse complement strand
CTCGGCCGGCTCGGGATGGATGGTGAGCTGGACCGCCGTGATCTCGCGGGCGCTCGCCTTCTCGATCGCGATCTCGGCCCGGCCGATCCGAATTGTGGTTCCTTTCTCGGGGATGTCCCCCAGCTTCTCCAGGATGAGGCCGGCGATCGTGGTCGCCTCGTCCTCCGGGAGGTCGAGGTCGAGGGTGCGGTTCACAGCGCGGATCTCGGCGTCCCCGTCCACGATCGCCGCGGTGGGCGAGAGCCGACGGATGAGGGGCCGATGGCGGTGCCGATCGTACTCGTCCTCGATCTCTCCCACGATCTCCTCCAGAATGTCCTCCAGGGTCACGAGCCCTGCGACCCCTCCGTACTCGTCCATCACCACCGCCATGTGGGATCGCTCTTGCTGGAACTCCCGCAGGTGGACCCCGATCGGTTTCGTCATCGGCACGTAGGACACGGGGCGGAGGAAGCTCGCCAGGGACACGTCCTCCCGGAACCCCCCCATGTAGGAGAGGAGGTCCTTGGCGTACAAGACGCCGATCACGTTGTCCCGGGCGCCGTGGTACACGGGATAGCGGGTATGGCCGTCCGCGGCCACGAACTTGACCACGTCGGAAAGAGGTGTTCCCATCTCGATCATCTTCATGTCGGTCCGGGGGACCATGATATCTGCGGCCGTGATCTCGTCCAGGGAGAGGATCCGTCGCACCATGTCCCCGTGCTCTGGGGACAGGGCCCCTCGCTCCTCCCCCATCTCGACGATCGAGACGAGCTGGTCCTTGGACAGAGGCGTCCGTTCTTGGGTGAAGAACTTCACCCCGAACGGCCGGACCAGCTGCGCCGCCGCCCCGCGGAAGAACCGCACCGCGAGGTGGCTGGCCCGGGTCAACCGCCACACCGGCACGACCAGGGCCATCGTCATCGCCTCCGCCCGGTTCTTGGCGAGGTTCTTGGGGGTGATCTCCCCGATGAGAAGGAGGAGCGTGGTCAGGACAAGGGTGGTGATGAGACCTGTGACGTAGGCGGGAAGATCCTTGGGCAGGAGGCGCAGGAACAGGAGCGTCGCCATGCTCGACGCCCCCACGTTCACGAGGTTGTTGTAGATCACGAGGCAGGTGATGAAGTCGTTGGGATCGCGCAGGAGGTGTTCGAGGGCCCGCGTCTTCTGCTTCGAGGAGGTCTTCCGCAGGAGATGGAACACCCGCAGCTCGGAAATCGAGGCGAACGCCGTCTCGGCCGCAGAGAAGAACGCTGAAAGAAAAAGGAGAACCAACAGGACGATACTTTGCGACTCCGTGCTCACCCCTTCATCACCTCAGGGGCTATTATAGTCGAGCTTCGCCCCGACCTTGAGCGCTGTCCCGAAGCCCGTTGAGCGTCGCCTCCGCGGACCGTAGACTTCTCCTCATGTTCGAATCCCTGGCCGAACGGCTCTCCCAGGCGTTCCGCAAGCTCCGTGCCCACGGACGGCTCACTCCTGGGGAGGTGCAGGCCGGGCTGCGCGAGATCCGCCAGGCCCTCCTCGCCGCCGACGTGCACTACCAAGTGGTGCGAGACCTCCTCGCGAGGGTCGAGGAACGGTCGGTCGGGGAAAAGGTCGTGGAGTCGCTCGCCCCAGCGGAGCAGCTTTTGGGGATCGTGCGGCAGGAGATGGCGGGGGCGATGGGCGGCGAGGCGGCCAAGCTCCGCCTGTCGGGCCGGCCGGCGGTCATGCTCCTCGTGGGCCCGGCCGGATCGGGGAAGACCACCACCGCCGGCAAGCTCGCCCGTCACCTCGCCCGCAAGGGCCGAAAGCCCCTCTTGGTCTGCGCCGACCCGCAACGCCCGGCGGCGGCGGAGCAACTGGCGACCCTCGCCGCCCGGGTCGGGGTCGCGTTCGCCGCGGCCGGGGACGATCCGGTGGCCGGGGCGTCCCAGGCAGCGGAGCGGGCGCGGCGCGAGCTTCTCGACGTGATGGTGGTGGACACCCCGGGCGCCCCGCCAGGCGTGGCCCCTCCTGGGTTCGTGGGAGAACTCGTGGCGGCCCTGGGCCCAAGCGACGTCCTCCTCGTCCTCGACGCGATGGTCGGGCAGGAGGCAGTGCGGATGGGGACAGCGTTTATGCCGCTCGGAGTCACCGGTCTTGTCCTCTCCAAGCTCGATGGCGACGCTCGCGGCGGGGCGGCCCTCTCCCTCCCGACCCGGCTGTCGCGTCCCGTGGTGTTCGTGGGCGTAGGGGAGAAGGCAGAGGACCTCGAGCCGTTCAACCCGGGGCGGATGGCGGATCGGATCCTCGGGTTCGGCGATCTCGCGGGCCTGGCAGAGAAGCTGGGAGAGGTCGGGGGAGAAGAAATCGCGGCCACGGCGGCCCGCGTGCGGGAGGGGTCGTTCACGCTCGAGGAGTTCCTGACGCAGCTCGAGGCGATGAGCCGGGCCGGCCCGTTGGACCAGCTTCTCTCTAAGATCCCCGGTTTGGGAAAGCTCGCCCAAGATCAGGAGATCGAGACAGAGCTTGTGCGCACGCGGGCCATCATCCAGTCCATGACGGTTGCCGAGCGACGCGACCCCCATATAATCGGGGCCAGCCGCAAGCGCCGGATCGCCCGCGGCTCGGGGACCTCCGTTCAAGAAGTGAACCAGCTTTTGTCCCAATACGAGCAGGCGCGGCGTCTGGTGCGCGAGTTCGGCAAGCGCCGGATGCCCCCGGGGTGGGGCGGACACCCCCAACTGACGAGGTGATGGAATGGTCAAGATCAGGCTCATGCGGGTGGGCAAGCGGAAGCAGCCCAGCTACCGGATCGTGGTGATGGAAAGTACGGACAAACAAGGAGGGCGAGCCGTGGCCCAAATCGGCCATTACGACCCGCTGGCCCAGCCCGAGGCACTGACGGTGGACGGGGAGGCCGCCTTGTCCTGGCTCAACCAAGGCGCCCAGCCATCGCAGGCCGCGCGACGCCTGCTGGCCAAGAGCGGCGTCCTGCGGAACTTCCACGAGGCCAAATTCGGCCGCGTGGGCGCGCCAGAAGCAACCGAAGGAGATGCTGGCTGATCTCGCGCGGTACCTCCTCCGCGCGGTGACCGCACGGCCGGGCGAGGTTCAGGTGGACCACATCCAGTCCGGCCCAGTGGATTTCGTGTTCCTGCGCCTCTCCGGCCCCGATGGGGCCTCCCTCTCGGCCCGTGACCGCGACGCCCTGTCCACAGTCATCGAGACCGTGGGGTCACGGGCCGGCCGCACCGTGATCGTGGACTGGAAATGAGGTTCGACCTCGTCACCCTCCACCCGGAGATGCTCCGCCCCTTCGCCGCCGAGGGGATCCTGCGTGGGGCGCAGGAGAAAGACCTGATCGAGATCCACATCCACGACCTGCGGGCGTTTTCCCCCGATCCTCGCGGCATCGTGGACGACCGCCCGTTCGGGGGCGGGGCAGGGATGGTGATGCGGCCCGAGCCGTTTGTCCGGGCCCTGGCCGCGGTCGAGCGCGAGGTTGGGCAGCGGCCGTACACGGTGCTCCTCTCCGCCCAAGGCGTGCGGTTCACCCAAGATGTGGCCAAGGACCTTGCTCGGAAGGGGGCGGTCACTCTCCTCTGCGGCCGGTACGAGGGAGTGGACGAGCGCGTGGTTGAGCTTGCGGATCTGGAGTTATCAATCGGCGACTACGTGCTCGCCGGGGGCGAGCTCGCTGCGGCGGTGGTTGTAGAGACCACGGCGCGAATGGTGCCCGGCGTGGTGGGCCGGCACGAGTCCGCGGCCACCGACTCGTTTTTCTCCGGGCCGCGTTTGGGATACCCGCAGTACACCCGGCCCCGCGTCTTCCGCGGGATGACAGTCCCCGACATGCTTCTCTCCGGGGATCACGAGCGCATCCGCCGCTGGCGGGAGAAGGAAGCGTGGAGCAAGACCCTCCGGAATCGCCCCGATCTCGTGGGCTTAGACCTCGCCCCGACTCCCTACCGGCCAGACTCCGTGCCCCGCGACTGAGCAATCTCGACGGGAGAACCCCACAACTGAAGGTCTGCCCCCCGCCATCACCCGTGGGGGTTGCCCAGGAGGGGTTGCTCGACCGGATGGACGGGGAGACCCGGGGCGGTGCGGTCTGGCGTCACTCGAGGCGTGGCTATCAGCTCTCCACACCTGCAAAGCGCGCCAGGCTTCTCGCAAGCTCGTGGACCTCTTCGGCCAGTTCATCTGCGCGGAGCGTCTCGGCCAGCTTTCTGTTCGAGAACTGCCCAATGTCGTTGTCCTGAAGCCAACGTTTGAGCCCAGGCAACACCACGTCCTTCGCGTCCGCGAGTGCGACCTTGTCAGCCTCCCAGTGCTCGTCAAGGTGCTCTCGCGCTTTTCGCGCCATCGTCGCAGCATCCCACTGCTGCCGGTCTCGCCGTCTCAGTTCGTCGAAGGCCTGGACCAGCCGGTCGTTCGCCGCGTTCCGTGAAGACTCGATGAGCCGCCTGAACTCCTGCGCCAGAAGCATCTCGTCGAAGCTGGGTTGCTCCTCGCGCCCCCCAAGAAGACGGACGAGAGCGGGAAGGTGCAGCAGGTAGTTCTCGATCTCGGTGCGCTGCCAGATATGCCACTGAATGTGCTCATCGGGCAGCTCCTGGCACAGTCTGGTGGGATCCGGGTGGTAGTCACGGTCTGCGATCACGAACAACTGGAGTGCTGCCCCCCCCGGGGTGGATACGACTTGTTGGAGCAAGTCTCGGAGCCTGGCGATATCGAGCTGCTTCCAGGGATTCCCCTTGGCGTAGCAGAACGCCACCCGGCGTTCCACCCGCTGCCATTTGTCTGACCCGAGACACTTCTGGCAGAACACAGAGACGATGTCTCGGTCCGTCTGGTCCTCCACCACGACCACGCGCCGATACGCCTGCGCCAACGCAAGTTGGGTAGGGTCGATGGATCCCAGCTTGTCTACGACATCGTACACGTCGAAGGCGATGGCGAGTCGACGGGCTGTGTCCTCCTCCAACGACAGGATGTTCTCGGGGCTGACCCGTGCAATCAACTCGCGGGAGTGCGTAGCCACGAGCACCTGCTTGTCCTTATCGGAGACCAGCCTCCTCAACTCCTCCAGCAGAACGGCCTGCAGGGAGCCGTGCAAGTGCACGTCCGGCTCGTCCAACATGATCACAGTTGGGTCGCGCAACAGGATAAACCCGAACAAGTACAGGAATTGCTGGAACCCGCTACCCGCCGAGAAGATGTCGAACTCCTTCGGTCTGCCCTGCTCCTTGTAGCTGACCGTGATGTAGCGGTCGGTCACTGCATCGAACTCGATGCGCAAGTCGTTAAGCGAGGGGAAGCTCCGACGCAGGATCTCCAAGAGCAGCTCCTGCCGACCGCTGTTCCTCAGGTCAAGGAGCAGGTTCCGCACCACGCTGTGCACGCGGCCGCGCACCAGTTCGTCCTCGATGGCGGCCGCGAACCTCCGTTCTTCCCGGGGCAGGAACATGGAGAACACGGGCAGATAGGCAATGCGCAGACTCAGCAGCCGCTCCAGGGCAGGCTGGCTCTCGTCCGGCGCCTCGATGGACACGCCGAAGCGGTTGAAGTCGAGCTTCACCTGCGCAGTGACGCACTCTCCCGTGTCGAACGTGACGGCGACGGAGATGCGCCGCTGCTTGCTGCCTTCCATCGTCCTCCGGTCATGCCAGATGTCGATTGGGTTCGTGACAGGCAGGACGTGGAACTCCTCAGGAGCGATAGTCCGCCGTCGCAGTTCCAGCGGTCGGCTGTCGCCCTCACCGTGGTTGGCACTGTTCTTCCTGCTCAGGCAGTGGTGTACGCAGAAGTCGAAAAGCGCCAACGCCTGCAACAGCGTCGTTTTTCCGGAGTTATTGGGGCCTACCAAGCAGTCGAACGCACGCAGCTCTATCTCAAGGTTCTCGAACCGCTTGAAGTTACGGATCAGAACCGATCTCACTTTCATCGGTGCCCACTCCCCAAGATAGCCATGACTCGAGAATACCCCACCGCGCCAGCGAGGGCACGGGTCACCCGTGCAGGGGCTGCGAGAGCTGGGGGTCGGAGACCGGAGGCGGCGAGCGGGGGGGTCGGGTCTTCATTTTTGGTGTTTCCTCACCTCTTCCCGTGAGTCGGGGGACGGACGGGACGATCGTACACCACGACCAGGACGCGGCGTACACAAGCTGCGACTGGCGCCAGACGTTCCTCATCCGGGACCGGGCGCGGGCCTGCCGGCAGGCAGGCGTCCTACGCCGAGCGAGGCGCCAGGGATAACCGCAAGTCGGGAAGTCGCAAGCATTCAGGCTTGAGACTTGGGACCTGCGACTATTCTATCCATGGATCGAGTCGCTGTGGGGTCACTTCAAGGTGGAGAACGGGTCGCTCCTCTCCGAGGCGGCGACCCTGGAAGAACTTGAGTGGGTCACTGGCCTACCTGCTGCAGGCAGGCCGGCAGCTTGCTGTACTACAACAGCGAACGGAGGCACTCGGGGCTTGACTACTGAGCGCCTGGAGAGTACCTTACGGCGCAGGGGATCCAGCGGAGGGTCTTAGTCGAAATCGGCCCTCTACGTGGTTCCGTTCTAGGGGCGCAGGTCCGACCTGCATGAAAGGAGGTGGGAGGTATGAAGATGAGAACCATCAAGTCCACACAGACCGGCACACTGAGTAGGACTGACGTGCGAGCCGCGGTTCGCGGTGTGCACGTTATAGCCGAACCGCCCGGTTCGTGGGAGGTCCGCTTGCTCGCCCCTTCCCAGACCAAACGCTTCGTATCAAGGGAAACGGCCCTCACCTACGCCAAGCGGGTTGCGCGTTCATCTCGGCGGAAGGTTTACGTGCACGATAGGGCGCCTTCTCGCAAGAGCTGACCAGCAGCGCCTGCTGGCCACGGCGGACTTCTGGCTACCGAAGATATGCCGGGTTACAACGATCAGGTCTTCATAAACTGCCCTTTCACTACCGACTACCAGCCTCTATTCCGTGGAATCGTCTTCGCTGTCCAAGATTGTGGTTTTGTCCCTCGTTGTGCTCTTGAAACCAGCGACTCCGCCGAGACCCGGCTCGACAAGATCTTCCGGTTGATCGGCGACTGCCGCTACGCGATCCATGACATCTCGATGACCGAGCTGGATCCGAAAAGCGGATGTCCAAGGTTCAACATGCCTCTTGAGCTCGGTATCTTCCTCGGCGCACGCCGGTTCGGGTCAGGGAAGCAGAAGAGGAAAGCGTGTCTGATCTTGGATCGTGAGCGCTACCGGTTTCAGAAGTTCTGCTCCGACATCGGCGGCCAAGATCCCCAAGCACATGATGGCGACCCCGAGATCGCCATCCGTCGTGTCCGGGACTGGTTGCGGGGAGAGCGACCTACGGCAAGGTTTCCAGGCGGCCAGCGCATGGCAGCGAGGTGTGTGGAGTTCATAAGAGCTTTGCCTGTGATCTGCGATGCGCTGCGCCTTGAACCTGAAGACCTGTCGTTCAACGACTTCACTACCGCTGTCGAGGAGTGGATCAAAGCCAATCCGCGGTAGCTTGTCTCCAGGCGTGCCCCTAACTTCGTACCAACGGGCAAATCTTCAATTTTTGGTATTTGAGCCTCAGCGGTCGTGCCATAGCGCAAGACTCGCACAAATAGGACCAAGAATGAAGACTTGAACATCCCGCTCGGATTTTCAAGCGGCCCATGAGTCCTCCCGAAGTTTGTAGTCCCTTTCCTGCCTGTGCATTGACCACATCACCCGTACCATGTGTCGCCCGAGAGCGCGTACCGCCTGGTTGTGCTTCTTCCCTTCCGCTCTCTTTTTCTCGTAGTACGCCCGGGATTCCGGGACCTGCGCGATGTGCCGGGCTACCGCCGTCATCAGCGCCGCCTTGGCCCGCCAGTTCACCTGCCGGGGGCTCCTCGTTCCATGGGACTGCCCCGACTGACGATCGAGCGGACACATCCCCACGTACAGGGCCAGGCTTGCCTCGGAAGCGAACCGGTCCACCGTCCCGATCTCCCCGGCCAGTTCCGCCACCGACGTCTTCCCGAACCCGGGGATCGAGAGGAGCCGCTGGGCGATCTCCGACCCCTTACGATAGGGCAGTGCACTGGCTTGCAATTCTATGCTACACTTCAAGGACGGGCAATGGAGGTGCGGCGATGGTGTCAGAGCGACCGGTTATAGGGATAGATGACCTCTCGTTCAGTTACGGTGAGATGGAGGTCATCAAGGGGATCAGTTTCGCCGTTGAGCGAGGTGAAATGCTCGGATTTCTGGGCCCCAACGGGGCGGGCAAAACCACCACGGCAAAGCTGATAACCGGGCAGTTGATTGCGGCTTCAGGCGGTATCACAGTATTTGGTGTTGATATGACAAGAAACTACCGCCAGGCTTTGCGCCGGATTGGAGTGTCCTTTGAAACGCCCAATCTCTATCCGAAATTCTCCGGATTCGAAAATCTGGCAATCTTTGCCCGGCTACATGGCTTAGATACAGCACACATTCCTGAGCTACTGGAGCGAGTCGCCCTGGAGGAAAGAGGCAAGGATCGTGTGGCCGCCTATTCTAAAGGGATGCGGCAAAGATTGACATTCGCCCGGGCGTTAG
>CAYSZC010000044.1:0-8550 GCA_964435345.1 uncultured Thermotogaceae bacterium | reverse complement strand
GCGTGGTTACTGCATCTGCGGGCGATCATGTGCCGAGATCTTCCAAACTCGGGCTTGGAACTTGGATTCAATTCCAGAAATGATGTCCTCTGCGTCTCGGCGGTGAACGAACCCCATGAACTTCGCCTGTACAGCGGGAATCCGTGAGCCGAAGGCCCGCGTACCCGAGTGCGGCCCCGGGGTTCCCACACGGGCTGCTAGAACGCGAAGCTGTTCGCCGTACGAGACTTGGCGCGGTACATCGCGTTATCGGCCGTCCTGAGAAGTTCGCGCCCGGAGGCGCCGTCCTGAGGGTAGATGGCGATCCCCACGCTCACCGTGATCGAGAACTCCTGACCCTCCACCACGAACGGCTCGCAGAACGCTTCGATCACCCGGGCCGCAATGACGGCCGCATCGTCCGGGGTCTCGACGTCGGGGGCGACGAGAACGAACTCGTCTCCCCCGAGCCTCCCCAGCGTGTCGCTCTCCCGCACGGTCAGGCTGAGCCGGCCGGCGACCTCGCGCAGGGCGGCGTCCCCCCCGGCGTGGCCGACGCGGTCGTTGGTCGCCTTCAGGCCATGGAGATCCATGTACAGCACTGCGAGCGAGTGGCCGTAGCGGCGAGCTCGGGCGAGCTCCAGTTCGAGGCGGTCCAGCAACGAGGCACGGTTGGCGAGGCCGGTCAGGGGGTCGTGCGTGGCGAGGTAGGCGAGCTCGCGCTCCCGCGCCCGATCCGCGGTGATGTCCCGGACGATGGTGTAGTACACGGTGTTCTCCCCGATCTCGGTGCGGTGGGCGGCGGTGGTGAGCGTGCACAGGAGCACCCGCCCGTCCTTGCGCCTCAGGTTGACCTCGTACCCCTGGGCCGCCTCCGTCTCCCGGAGGGACGTGTGGAACCTCGCCCGATCCGTCGGGTCGGCGTACAGGTCGGCGGCGGAGATCTCGGCGAACTCCTCGCGGGAGTAGCCGAACAGCTCGATCATCGCCGGGTTGACGTCGAGGAACGTCCCGGCCTCGGTGGTGATCGCGATCGCGTCGGGGGATGTTTCGAAGAGCTTCCGGAAGCGGCTCTCGCTCTCGCGACGGGCGTCATCCGCACGGTTGCGCTCCGTGATGTCGGTCGTGATCTCGATCACCCCGACCACGCCGCCGCCCTCGTTGCGAACCGGAAAGCCGCGGATCAGCCAGACCCTCCCGTCCGGGGTAGTGATCTCGTTCGTTTGGGGCCGGCCGGTCTCTCTCGCCAGGACGACCGGGCACCCCGGGCACGGGTCTTGGCGGCCGTGCCAGATCTCGTAGCAGGCCCGGCCCACGAGCTCCTCCGGGGTCAGCCCGACCGAGTCGCCCGCGGCCTTGTTCGCCCATACCACCTTCGAGTCCGCGTCCTGGTAGGCGACGAGGTCGGAAATGGTGTCGAGGAGATGCGCTTTCAGGGCATCCGGCCCAAGCGTGGCCGCGGCCTCAAGCCCGGCCGCGCGCTGGCGCGACGATTCGGGTTCTTCCTCTGATGTGCTCACCCCGCTCCCCTCTCTTGCGATCTTGTCCTCCCTACCTGGTCCACCTACCATCCGCGTTACACGGCTGCTCGCATTATAATAGTCGAGAGCACACCCCAGCCCGTACGTCAGGAGTCCCGCCGACCGTGGACAAGGGACGTTGCCGGGCGCCCCAATCCCTGGAAGATCCATCGTCCCTTCGCCGTGTCTTCACAGGTGGCGGGCACCGTTCGCCGGCGGAGTGCTCCTCCGCTTGTAGTGACGAGGAGGTTCGATGTCCAAACGTGACAGGGTGTTGATCGGGATCGCCGGGCTGTTGGCCCTGGCGGCGATGATCGCCGTGCCGGTGCTGGCCCGCACTGGCTAGAAGAACGCGGCCCGGGGGCCACCCCGGGCCGACTGCCGAACCCAACTCCGCCTCGCTCTGCCGTGACTCGGGTTACCCCTTCGCCACCAGTTCCGAAGTGCAGTGAGGACACCGCATGGCCTTCAGGGGGATCTGGGTCTTGCAGAACGGGCACTCCTGGGTCGTCGGCGCCGGAGCCACGGCCGGCTTCCGCATCCGCATCACGGCCTTCACGGTGAGGAACATGACGAGGGCGATCACGAGGAAGTTGATCACCGTGTTGACGAACTCCCCGTAGTAGATCGCCGCCGCGCCGGCCGCCCGAGCCAGCGCTGCCGAGGGGTAGCTCTCGCCCGTCAAGACGACGAACAGGTTCGAGAAATCCACCCTCCCGACGAGCTTTCCGACTACAGGCATGATGAGGTCGAACACGAACGACCGCACCACCTCCCCGAACGCGGCGCCGACGATGAACGCCACCGCGATCTCGACGAGGTTCCCCTTGGCGATGAAGTCCCGGAAGTCCTTCCACATGTTGGTGCCACCCCCTTGAGAGGGAGCGTAGCGCGGAGGCTCATGGCCCGGCAAATGTTGGGCGTGGCGCGTGCGGCGGCTACCATTCGCCGGCCATGATCGGGACCTGGGTCAACATGGGGACGGTGCTCGTGGGCGGGCTCGCCGGTTGGGCGTTGGGGGCCCGCGTCCCGCCCCGGGTGCGGGAGGCGGCCACGATCGGGGTCGGGCTCGCCACCGTGATCCTTGGGGTCCGCCTCGCCCTCGGGACTCAGGATGTGCTCGTGTTGATGTTGTCCGTGATCTTCGGCGGCGCGGTGGGCGCCGCGATCCGCCTCGGGGAGCGGATCGAACAGGGGACACAGCGCCTGGAACGGCTGTTCCGGGGACGGCCGCTTGGGGAAGGGTTTCTCACGGCGAGCTTGCTGTTCTGCGTGGGGCCGATGGCCCTCCTCGGGGCGATCCAAGACGGCCTGTACGGGGACTGGTCTCTCCTGGCCGCAAAGTCCATCCTGGACGGGGTATCCGCCCTGACCCTGGCCGCCGCGCTCGGCCCGGGGGTCCTCCTCTCGCTCGCCGTGATCCTCGTGTACCAGGGCGGTGTGACCTGGGGGGCGGCGGTTCTTTCTTCCCTGCTGACGGGTTTCTCCCCCAGCGCTCCCCCGGTGGTCGAGCTGTCCGCGGCGGGGGGGGCGGTGGTGCTGGCGCTGGGGATCGCCCTGTTGCGACTGCGGGACTTGAAGGCCGCTGACCTCCTACCGGCCCTCCTCCTCGCGCCCTTGCTCGCGTGGCTTCTGTCGCTCCTGTGACGCCCCGTCGCTGGTTCAGGGGGCTGCGCGGGGAGATCGCGCGGTTCGATCGGGCGCTGTGGGTCCTCGTCGCGAGCCAACTCATCACCTCGGCCGGGTTCGCGATCGCGCTGCCGTTCCTCTCGCTCTACCTGCATCGCGATCGGGGTCTCTCGATGACCATGGTCGGGGCGATCATGCTGGCCAATGGGGCAATCAGCGCGGTGGGGCGGTTGGCCGGCGGCGAGCTCGCCGACCGGATCGGGCGGCGGCCGACCGTGCTCGGCGCGGTCGGGGTGAGAGTAGGTCTGTTCTTGGGGCTCGCCGCCCTGGTGTGGGGCAACGGTTCGGTGTGGGCGATCGCTGCGGTGTTCCTCGGGGTGCGGATCTCGGGAGCGCTGGCGATGAGCGCGATCACGGCCATGGTCGCCGACCTCGCCGGCACGGAGCGACGGATGGAGGCCTACGGGCTCCTTCGGGTCGGGGGCAACGTGGGCTGGGCGGCCGGGCCGGCCGTCGGCGGGTACCTCGCCTCGTTCCTCCCCTACTGGACCTTGTTTGCGGCCACCGCTTTCGCCACGACCGTGGCGTTCGTCCTCCTCGCCCGGTCCGCCCGGGAGTCGCGCCGCACGGTTGAGGCCCCCGAGCCGCTCCTTGCGTTGCGGGAGGTGTTCGCCGACCGGCGGTTCGTGGCGTTTGTGGGGATCTCGCTCCTCGTGTTCCTCGTCGCCGGCCAGCTCGTGTCCACGCTGTCGGTGTTCACGGTCGGGCGGCTCGGGTTGTCCGAGGCCGAGTTCGGGGGGCTCCTGACCCTGAACGGGCTCCTCGTCGTGCTCTTCCAGTACCCACTGGCCCGGACGGTGGTGCGGTTCCCCCGCGGGCGGATCCTCGCCGCGGGGAGCGTTCTCTACGGGCTGGGGTACCTCGCGTTCGGCTGGCTGCGAGCGTTCCCCGCGCTCCTGGGGGCGATCGCCGTGGTCACGCTCGGGGAGATGCTGTACGCGCCAAACACCCTCGCCGTGACCGCGGATCTCGCCCCTCCGGCCCGCCGGGGCCGGTACCTGGGCACGTTCGGGCTGGCGGAGACGCTGGGATGGGCGCTCGGCGCATTCGTGGGTGGGGTGTTGCTCGATGCGTTCCCCACCGCGCCCCTCGGAACCTGGGGCATCGTGGCCGGACTGGGGTTCGCGGCCGGGTTGGGATTCACCATCTGGGACAGGCGACAGCGCGTGCCGGCGCGCGGACTTCCCTGGGTTCGTTGACGCTAGGGGAGGGCGTCCCTATCATCGCTACGCTTGTAGCGTAACGCAGCATGCGTAACGCAGGAGGCGAAGCATGGAAAACCCTTTTGTCTATGGAAAGGTTGTCCGTGGGGAGGCATTCGCCGATCGGGAGGAAGAGATCGCTGCGCTGCTCGCCGACATCGAGTCTGGACAGAACGTAATCATCTTCTCCCCGAGGCGGTATGGGAAAACCTCCTTGATCCTGGAGGTTCTTGACCGAACCAAGGACCGGGGGCTGCTCACCGTGTACTTGGACCTGTTCAAGGTGACCTCGGTGGAGACGTTCATCGTCGCCTACGCCCGCGAGATCGCCCGGCTGTACCGAGGGGGGATCCGGTCCGTCCTTCAGAAAGTGAGGGACCTCCTGCCGCGGTTGGTCCCGAAGGTGGTAATCAAGGGAGAGAGGGCGAATGTCGAGCTGGAGTTCGAATTCGATCCTCGGGGGGAGAAGCCAATCCTGCTGGACGACCTGTTCGAGGCCGTGGAGACGGTCTGTATGCGGCAACGCAAGAGGGGCGTAGTCGTGTTCGACGAGTTCCAGGAATTGGCCAATTGGGATGTGAGACAACAAGTGGAACGTCAGATGCGCAGCCACTTCCAGGGCCATCATAGCGTGGCGTATGTCTTCCTCGGGAGCAAGCGCCGTCTCATGCAGGAGATCTTTCAGAATCGGAACCGCCCGTTCTACCGGTTTGGCGAACACGTCACGCTGGGGAAGATCCCCGAAGAGCGGTTCGCGACCTTCCTCGAGGGGCGGTTCAACGGCACGGGCCATCGCGTGGATCAAGAGGTGATCAGAGAGATCCTTACAGTCACGGAGAACCATCCGTACTACACGCAACTCTTGTGCCACATCCTGTGGGATCGGCTCAGCCCGTCCGGCGTCCTCGCCACGGAGGCTGTGGCATCGGGGGTGGACGAGGTCTTCCTACGCGAGGCGCACGCCTTCCACGATCTATGGGACATGTTGCCGCTCAAGGCCCGGCAACTGTTGATAACCTTGGCCCACGAGAGCAACTCAGACGTGCAGATCTACTCGACCGACTTCCTGCTCAAGTATCGCCTGGGACCAGCGTCGAGTGTCCAGCGGGCGATGGCCCGCTTGCTGGCCGAGGAAATCCTGGAAAAGGAGAACGGGGGATTCCAATTCACCGACGTCTTCTTCCGACGGTGGGTGGAGCGAGAGTTTCCCCGGCCCTAACACGCGGCGATTGGGGCAGGCGCTCATCCTCGGGCCAGACCTTCGATCGCCCGTTCGAGGGCCATTCCCCGCGAGCCCTTCACGAGGAGGAGGGTGGGGGCAGACCACACCTCCTTGCGGATCGCGGCGAGCAGGGCATCGAGATCCTCGGGCTCGGCCGCGCCAGGACCGCCCCAGGCGCCGAATGCTGCCGTGGCCCGCGGACCGTAGCAGAACACGGCGTCCAGCCGCTGCTGCCGTGCCGCGCATAGAACTTCGCTGTGAAATCGCCCCTCGTCCGGGCCCAGATCGAGCATGTCCCCGAGGAGGGCGACCCGCCGGGCCACAGGCACCTTGAGCGTCGCCAACGCCTTCAGGGCGGTCCGCACGGAGAGGGGGTTCGCGTTGTAGCAGTCGTCGAGCACCCATCCGAACGGCGCTGGGTGGAGATGCAAGCGGTGCGGGACCGGGTCCACGTGCGCCAGGGCCTGGGCCGCGCTTTTCTCGGGGACGCCCATCCCCCATGCCAGCGCGATCGCCCCGCACGCGAGCGTGGGCACATGCTCGCCGAGCAGCTTCAACTGAACAGGCAAATCCCCACCGGGGGTCACGGCGCGGAATCCCACCCCCGCGGGGTTATCGGCCACCACGTCCTGCGGGTAGAAATCGGCCTCGGCGGTGCTTCCGAACCGCAGGCACAGCCCCGAGCAACGTTCCACCCTGGCTCGCAGCTCTGGGGAGTCCCAACCGAGGGCGAGGATCCCCTCTTCGGGGAGCGCCTCGGCAAGCTCCCACTCCGCCTCGGCGATCGCCTCCATTGACCCCAGGCTGCCGAGGTGGGCCGGGCCGATCGTGGTGATGAGGCCCGCCCACGGCTGGAGCAGATCGGCCAGTCTCTTGACCTCTCCCCGCGCCGTCATCCCCATCTCGAACACCGCGGCCTCGACGTCGTCGGGGATGGATAGGATGGCGAGCGGGACCCCGATCTCCGTGTTGTAGCTCTCGGGCGTACGGTAGGTGCGGTACCGGGCGGACAGAGCGGCGGCAATGAACTCCTTGGTCGTGGTCTTCCCAAACGAGCCGGTGACCCCCACCACCGGGGCTTCGATCGTCGCCCTCCGCCAGGCGGCGAGCTCCCACAGGGCGGTGGAGACGTCGGGCACGAGAAGCAGGTTGTTCCCGGTCCCCGGGTCGCGGGACACGATCGCGCCCACCGCGCCCCGGGCGAACGCCTCGCCGAGGAAGTCGTGCCCGTTGACGCGCCTGCCCGTCAGGGCGACGAACACGTCCCCCGGCTGAACCCGCCGAGAGTCGCAGGCGGCGCCGGAGACGGCAAACGGGGCCATCGGCCGGACGAGCCGGGCTTCCAGCGCCTCCGCCGCCTCATGGAGATCCCACATCTACGGCACCTGCACCGGGAGGATGAGAGACACCCGGCCGTACACGACCGTCCCCGGGATCCGGTCGGCAGCCCCGTCCACTCCGTACAGCCAGGGCTCCCCAACCATCGCGGAGATCGGGTCGAGCGCGAATAGCTCCACGGTCAACGTGTCGAAGGACGGGATCCCCTCGATGTAGTCGAGGAGGTCGTGGAGCGACTCGAACGCGGCTGCGGCCTCGCCCTTCTCTCGCCGCCGGGGGCCGCCGTAGGCGCGGAGCTCCACATACGGGGTCTCGATCTCGGCTGGGATCTGAAGCCAGCCCTCCCGATGTTCGACCTCGCCCCGCCACCCGCGGAGGGTGACGACGAACCGAACCCTGTCCCCCGGCGAGTAGACGGCGCGGTCCGTCTCCAGGGCGAGGACCTCGGTCGCGGCGAACCCGGGTTGCACGGTCGCGTCCAGGGTGACGGAGGTGAGCCCGGGATCGCCGAACTCGTTGTAGGCGAGCACGTCGGCAACGAGCGCCATCTCCCATGGCACGTAGAGGGCGATGTCCTGGGTGGAGAGGAACACGTTCTCCCGGACGAGCGGGCGTGGCATCCCCCGGCCGGCGATCGTGTACCGCACGGTCACCGTGCCCGGGCCGATCCGGTCCAGGGCCTGATCCACCGCCTCCAGGCCGGACACATAGAGGAGGAGCGCGGATAACCGTGGCTCGTCTACGATCCCGACCTCAAGCTCCTGGTACACGGCCCGGTCGAGGTCGCGGACGCGGAGCGTGGCCGTGATTCCGCTGGGGATGCGCCCGACGATGCCCCCGATGGCCGCCCAGCGGTCGGCGAACACCCCGCCCAACACCTCGCCCACCGTCCCGAACTTGTAGGAGAAGTCGAGGGCGGCCACGGTATCGAACACGTGCGCCGCGGTGAGGAAGTACCGCGTGACGCCGGTGAACAGGAACGGGTGCCCGAACGCGAGCACCGCGTCTCCCTCGACCAGGGTCACCGTCCCCAGCGCCCCGATCGCGATGTCGCCCATCGTGAGCCCAACCCCCACCGGGGCGCCGGGCTGAAGCGTCAGGCTCGGCGTCCGACCCGTGGCGGCCGGCGCCGCGACGACGCGGGACACGCCGAGGTCGAGCAGCCCGGGGACGTGCCCCCGCCACGCGGGGCGGAGATCGGCCAGGGGATGCCAGGTCGTCCGGAGGTCGAACCCGTGCTCGAGCACCGAGAGCGCCCGCGCGGAGAGCCCGCTCGCCATCACCGGCGAGGACAACTCCGCGGCGGCGAGCGTCGCTGCCTCTAGGACACGGTCTTCGACTTGGGAGAACTCGACCCAGTCGCCGTTCGTGGATCGGGGTTCCCGTCCGTCGGGCGGCGGCCCGTCCTGGGGGAAGGGCTGGATCTTCTCCGGAGAGATCTCGGCGAGGACCACGAGCATCGTTTCGATCGGGGTCACGAGGGCGAGCGGCCGCTCCCGGTCCGCCGACCAGGCCGCGGCCCGGGACAGCGCCCCGGCCAGTCGGCCGCCCAAGTAGATCGGGCTCCCCGACATGCCTTGGGCGACCCCACCCGAACGGG
>CAYSZC010000043.1:0-8604 GCA_964435345.1 uncultured Thermotogaceae bacterium | reverse complement strand
CTTCCTGCGGTAATTCTCACACAGGCTGATAGCGCTCAACGATCCGCGCCGCGATGACGTGGCCCCCGGGGCTAACTCCGAAACCGGCCCAGAGCGGTCGCGACCCCCGCCACGGCCCGGCGCAGCGTTGCCTCGTCCGGCCCCTCGGCGAACACGCGGACGAGGGGCTGCGTCCCGGAGGCGCGGACGACGAGCCTCCCCGCGCCATCGAGCGTTCGCTCGGCATACTTGATCTCCCGCTGCACGGCGGGGTCGGCCATGGCGATGTCCCGGTCCACGACGGGAACATCCTCCCGCACCTGAGGGTACAGCGGCACCGGGGCGACAAGGGAGTCAAACGACACCTCGGCCCGCAGGAGCGCTCGGAGGACAAGGAGGGCGGTGAGGATACCGTCCCCGGTCGGGGCGTGGCGGCCAAACACGATGTGCCCCGACGGTTCGCCGCCGAGCTCGATCCCCTCCTCGCGCATCGCCCAGGAGACGTTTCGGTCTCCCACCGGGACGCGGACCGCCCGGAACCCGCGGTCCACGAGGTACCGCTCCGCCCCCATGTTCGACAGCACGGTGAACACCACGGCCGGCGACGCAAGCTCGCCCCACCCCCAGAGGAGCGGGGCCAAGGCGGCCATCAGCCGGTCCCCCTCTACGACCTGACCGCCGCCGTCCACGAACATCGCCCGGTCCCCGTCCCCGTCGAACGCGATCCCCAGGTCAGCCTCTGTTTCGCGCACCAGCTCCTGCAAGGGCCCCAGGGCGGCGGCGCCGGTGGCGTTGATCCGCGTCCCGTCCGGATCGGCGCCGAGGAGGACCAGGCTTGCCCCGAGCCCGGCGAACAGGCGGGGGGCGATCCCGGCCGTGGCGCCGCAAGCGCAATCCAACGCGATCCGCCACCCTGCCAGGGAGAGATGAGGGACCGCGGCCTGCAGGAACGCCCGGTACTCCGCCTCCGCCTCTGACCAGGGGCCCAGTGCGCCGCGGTGGTTCGAGACGGGGGGGATGTCGAGAAAGGCCTCCACCCGTTCCTCCTCATCAGGGGAGAGCTTGAGGCCTTGCCAGTCGTAGAACTTGATCCCGTTATCTTCGGGGGGGTTGTGGGACGCCGAGATCACCACGCCCAGATCGAGCCCGTGGGCGCGAACGAGGTGGGAGACCGCGGGAGAGGGAAGGATCCCCGCCAGCCGGACGTCTACGCCGGCCTCGGTCAGGCCGGCCGCACACGCCGCCTCAAGGGCCGGTCCGGAGAGCCTCGTGTCGCGGGCGAGGAGCGCGGTGCGCGCGCCCAATGCCTGGCCGGCGGCCCGCCCCAACCGCCGCGCCAATCCGTCGGTGAGGTCCACCCCGGCAACGCCGCGTACCCCGTCTGTCCCGAAGTGTTTGGGCATGGGCTAGTCCCGGCGCAGGAAGAGGGCCCGCAGGAGCATCAGCACCGGGATGATCTCCAGCCGGCCCACCCACATGTTGAAGCACAGGATGAGTTTGGCCGCGGTCGGCATGGTGGGACTGGTGATCCCCACTGACAGGCCGACGTTCCCCTGAGCCGAGGCGATCTCGAACAGGATGTCGGCGAGGCGAAACCCCGGTGTGAACCGGGACAGCAGGAGCGCCCCCAGGAACAGGAAGAACAGCCACAGGGTGGCGAGCGCGGCTGCCTCCCCGATCCGGCGGAACGCCACCGGTTCGGGCAGGGCTTGCCTCCCCAGGCGCAGCGGGATCACCGCGTCCGGGGACCGCACCAGTTTCTTCAGTTGCCAGGTCGCCCCCCGGGTGAGGAGCAGGAACCGCATCACCTTGATCCCCCCCGCGGTGGAACCCGCCGCCCCCCCGATGACCATCCCCACGGTCATGATGAGCTTCGCGGTGTCGGACCATGCGTCGAGGGGGACGGTTTGGAAGCCGGTGCAGGTCATGGCGGATATGTACTGGAACGCCCCCCAGCGGAACGCCGTTCCCGGAGGCGCCCGGGCGAGATGTTCGATCGCCAGCAATGCCGTCCCGCCGAGAAGGAGGATCAGGAACCAACGGGTCTGCACGTCAGCCAGGAGTATCCGCGGCCCCCGTTGCAGGCTGTGGTAGTGCACGACGAAGCTCACCGCGCCGGCGATCATGGCCAGGATCACGATGAGTTCGATGACGAGCGAGTTGTAGCGCCCGATGGACTCCGGCCAGATGGAGAACCCGCCGGTGGCGATGGCCGTCATTCCATGGTTCACCGCATCCCACAGGGGCATCCCCGCCCCCCACAGGCCCGCGATCGCGAGGAGGGTGTACAGGGCAAAGATCCACCACATCGTGCGCACGGTGGAGAACACGGAGGGGTGGATCTTCTCCCCCCGGGCCTCGGCGAAGTACAGGTTGGCCGCGGTCATCCCGGGTCCAGCGATGAGGGTGATCATGAGCACGATCACCCCCATCCCGCCCACCCACTCGATGAACGACCGCCACCACTGGAGGGTCTTGGGCAGGAGATCCGGCCGGAGGGCCATCGTCAGCCCGGTCCCGGTGAACCCGGACACGGCCTCGAAGAAGGCGCTCGTCATGTCTGCGTAGGGGAGGCCTTCCCAACCACCGCCTGTGCTCACGAACCAAAGCGGCAGGGCGCCCAACGTGGCCACGACGAGCCAGCCCACCGCGGCGATGATCAGGCCGTGCCGGAGCCGGGCTGCCCCGGCCCGCCGAAACGGGACGTAGAGGAGGAGCCCCAGGCCAAACGAGATCGCGGCGGTCAGCCCGAGGGGCAGAAGGCACTGGAACTCGCCGAACACGGCCGCTACCGGAATGGAAAGGATCGCCATCGCCCCGACAGCGGGGGCGAGTAGTCCTATGCCCCGGAGGACGATCTTCAGGTCATCGAAGGACATGGCCTAACCAGTAAGTTGCTCGATCAGGCTCTCCGGGGCGTGGCTCTTGGTGAACACCGTCACGTTGTCCCCCGCCCGGATCACCGTGCTGCCAGAGGGGATGACGAGGTCCCCGTCTCTCTCGACCGCGGCAATGAGGAGCCCATCGGGAATCAGGTCCTCCTTTCCCGCCTCGCGGAGGGTGAGGTCCACGAGAGGCGAGGTGGCGGCGATCGTGACCCGGAACACCTGGGCCCCCCCGGGGAGGGTGACGAGGTCGCGAACCTGGGGCTGGCGGGCGGCGTGGTACAAATATCCGGCCACGATCACGTCCGGGTTTTCCATCACGTGGGCGCCGAGGCGACGGAACAGATCCGCATGCTCCCGGTTGTTCACCACCGATACGATGGTGGGGACCCCGAGGTCGCCGGCGGCGGCGATGACCATGAGGTTGGTGGCATCGTCGTGGGTGGTAGCGATGAGGGCGTCGGCCCGCTCCACTCCCGCTTCCCTGAGGATCTCGGCCGAAGCCGCATCGGCGTTGATCACGAGCGTGTCGTACCGCCGAGATACCGCCTCGGCCTTCTTCGGGTCGCGTTCGATGACCGCCACGTTGTGGTGGTCACGAACGGCGATGTCCACGATGGCGCAGCCAATGCCGCCTGCGCCGACCACAATCAGGTACACAAGCGGGTATGCTACCGCTTCGGCTTCCCCCGGTCAAAATCCCCTCTCCATGGCCTGCGTTCCCGGAGTTGGTTAGCATTGGACCCGTGCGGACGTTCGTGGTGGTCAGTCATACGGCGCCCCTCGACGGGGAGTTCTCCCTGTCCGACCTCCCGGGTGGGGCCGGGCGGCTCGACGTGCTGTGCCGCGCCGCGACGGACGCGTTTCTCGTCTCTCACGGGATCCGCAAGGACGTGGCTCTCCACTTCGTGGTGCAGGACCGGCTCCTGATCAGCCTGTGGGGACCGCGGCTGCGGCATCTGAACCCGGACGAGCGGTCCACCGGGGCCCTTCTTCGGGAGGCGCTGCGCACGGCCCGCGATCTCCCGCCCGGGGAGGAGCGGGGCGCCACGCCGGGGATCACCGTGCGCTGGCTCGGCCTGGCGGGGCTCCTGGACGAGCTGCGCGCGACGGGGACCGAGCCCGTGCTCCTCGATGAAGGCGGCGAGCCCCTGCGCGCGGCACGGCTTCCGGAGAGGCCGGGGTTCATCCTCTCCGACCACCAGGATTTCGCCCCGGCCGAGGCGTCCCTCCTCGCCGACCTGCCCCGGGTCTCGGTGGGACCGACCGTGCTCCAGGGCCACCAGTGCATCACCCTCGTTCACAACGAGCTCGATCTACAGGAGGCAGGATGAGCGATTGGGAGGTACTGACCACGGTGATCGGAGAGCCCCAGGCCCAGCTCGTGGCGAGCTTCCTCCGCGGGGAGGGGATCCTCGTCCAGTTCAGGAGCTATGTCTCGCACTCCGTGGACCCGGTCATGGTGAACGGGCTGCCCGAGGTGCAGATCCTGGTTCCGGCGCCGGACCTTCCCCATGCGCGGGAGGCGTTGGCCGCGTTCGAGGCGGGCGGGGACGCCGACGATGAGGGATCCGCTGCGCCCTGAATCGAGGATCGCCAGCCGGGAGGCCCTTCTCGCCGACCTGCCCCGGGTCTCGGTGGGACCGACCGTGCTCCAGGGCCACCCGTGCATCACCCTCGTCCACAACGAGCTCGATCTACAGGAGGCAGGATGAGCGATTGGGAGGTACTGACCACGGTGATCGGAGAGCCCCAGGCCCAGCTCGTGGCGAGCTTCCTCCGGGGGGAGGGGATCCTCGTCCAGTTCCGTACCCATGTCCCGCACTCCGTGCTCCCGCTCATGGTGAACGGGCTGGCCGAGGTGCGGATCCTGGTTCCGGCGCCGGACCTTCCCCATGCGAGGGAGGCGTTGGCCGCGTTCGAGGCGGGCGAGGGCGCCGACGGTGAGGGATCCGCTGCGCCCTGAATCGGGAATCGCCAGCCGGGAGGCCCTCCTCGACGAGCTCCGGTCCCAGGGGATTGACGATCCGCGAGTGCTCGCCGCGCTGGGCCGGGTGCCGCGGCACAGGTTCGTCCCCCCGGACCAGGTTCCCTACGCGTACGAGGACCGTCCGCTCCCGATCGGCCACGACCAGACCATCTCCCAGCCGTACATCGTGGCCCTGTCCACCGCGGCCCTTGCTCTTGCGCCGTCCGATCGCGCACTCGAGATCGGAACAGGATCCGGCTATCAGACGGCGATCCTCGCCGAGCTGGCGCGGGAGGTGTGCACGGTGGAGCGGGTTTCCGAGCTTTCCCGGTCGGCCCAAGAGAGGCTTCGCGCGCTCGGCTACGCGAACGTCCGATTCCGCGTCGGGGACGGGACGAAAGGGTGGCCGGAACTGGCCCCGTTCGAGGCGATCCTCGTTACGGCGGGCGCGCCACGGGTCCCGGAGGGGCTCCTTGCTCAGCTTGCCCCCGGCGGCCGGATGGTGATCCCGGTGGGGGGGCAGTTCAACCAAGAGCTTCTCGTCATCGAGGGAAACCGGGGCCGGTTCGTGACACGGAAGTTGTGCCCGTGTACGTTCGTGCCCCTGATCGGGGAGGAGGGCTGGACATGATTGACCTGCGCTCGGATACGGTGACCGCGCCCACGGCGGGGATGCGCGCGGCGATGGCCGCGGCCGAGGTCGGGGACGATGTGTTCGGCGAAGACCCGACCGTACGAACGCTCGAGGACCGGGCCGCCGAGCTCCTGGGAACCGCGGCCGCCCTGTTCATGCCCTCGGGCACGATGGCCAACCAGGTGGCCATCGCCTGCCACGCCCGTCCCGGCCAAGAGGCCATCGTCGAGTCCTCGTCGCACATCTACAACGTGGAGATGGCGACGATGGCCCGCTTCGCCGGGGTCCAGCCGCGGGCCCTCCCCGGAGAGCGCGGGGTGTTCTCTGTCGCGCAGGTGGCTGCGGCAATCCGCCCCAATCTGTACTACCTCGCCCCGACCGGGCTCATCGCCCTCGAGAACACCCACAACGCCGCGAGCGGCCGGATCTGGCCCCTGTCCGGGATGCGCGAGGTGATCGAGCTTGCCCATGCCCGCGGGATCCCGGTCCACCTCGATGGGGCGCGAATCCTGAACGCCGCCGTGGCCAGTGGAACCCCGGCCCACGAGTTAGTCCACGGGTTCGACTCGGTCATGTTTTGCCTGTCGAAAGGGCTCGGCTGCCCGGTGGGATCCGTGCTCTGTGGGCGACGTGAGTTCATCGCCGAGGCCCGGCGGGTGCGGAAGGCGCTCGGGGGAGGGATGCGGCAAGTGGGGATCCTCGCCGCGGCCGGCCTGTACGCCCTCGACCACCACGTGGATCGGCTCTCCCTCGATCACGAACACGCCCGCCTCCTCGCCGATGGCCTGGCCGCGATCCCCGGGCTCTCCGTGGGACCCCCGGACACGAACATCGTGATCTTCGAGATCGAGCGCGGCCCCAGTGCGGAGGACCTGTGCCGGGGGCTGCGCGAGCGAGGCGTGCTCGCCGCCCCGGCCGGCGCCGGCACCTCCCCCCGCCAGGTGCGGATGGTGACCCACCTCGACGTCTCCCGCGGCGACGTCCAGCGGACGGTTGACCTCGTGCGGCGGGAACTGGGCGCCCCGGGGGCGTGACGAACCGCCCGTAGTCCGGTCCGGCTTGTCCTCGGAACTCGGCCCGTACGGGCGTAGTCTCCATCACACGAGGCTACGATGCGGACGATCATGGCAGGGTTGGCGGTGCTGGTCGCGGGGTCCCTGGGCAGCGGGGCGGCCCTGTCGGTGGGGTCAGCGGCCCAGTGGTACCTCGTGGCAATGCCTAACCTGAACACGTTCGTTCGTCTCACGAACCAGACCATCGCCTTTGTCAACGAGCGGGTCGTCGAGGGAGAGGTGCCTCTCCTCCCCGAACTCCGCCACGGGATCGGGCTTCGGTTCGCCCAGGCGTGGGGGGAGACGTGGCAGGTGGGCATCGAGATGGCGCTGGCAAGCGTGGGGACGGCCACGCGGGGCGCGTGGACACGGGGCGGGGTCACTCACCCGGTGGACATGTCCCTCGAGGCGGGGCTCGTCGCGTTTGCGGCCGAGATCGCGCTGGTGCTCGTGCCGGACGTGTTCGCGATCGGCCTCTCTGCCGGGTGGGGAACGGCCCGCGTTGTCTACCGAGGAGCGTTCCCGAACACCCTGCCCACGGAGTGGTCCCTGCCGTTTGTCCCGCGGGCCGAGACGAAGAAGACCTACACCACGCACGGCCCGGTCGGGTCCGCGCACGCCCGGGTGTCGTTGCCGTTCGGGCCGGGGATGGCGGTGGGGTTCGAGGCCGGGTTCCGGTTGGCCACGCCGGGAGTTCCCCAGGCCGGGACGAGCGTGCTCGACCTCAACGCGGATGGACTGGGGGACCCTGTGAACTTCTCGGGCCTGTGGCTGGGTTTGACCGTGCGGATTGCATTTGACCTGTGAGGGGGTGTGCGATGAGAAGAAAAGCGGTTGCGATCGGCGGGGCGCTGATCGTGCTGGTGGTGGGGGGCTGCACGCCTAAGTTCCAGGCGATCCCGCCCGAGGCCCTGTTTGCGATGCGCCCGAGCGAGGGGGTCGCCCCCCTCACCGTGGTCTACGATGGGTCGCTCTCGTTCTCCGAACAAGGGACGGTCGTGGAGTACATCTGGGATTTCGGGGACGGGACTCGCGGCCTGGGACCGATCGTTTCCCACACCTTCCGTCGCGGGGGCACCTACCGGGTGACGCTCGAGGTGTACGACGACCGAGGCCTGTCCAGTCGGCGGAGCGCCCAGGTCGAGGTGCTCTTCGCCCCGCCCACGGCGAGCTTCTCGTATGCCCCGCCGCGGCCAGGGACCGGGGAGACGATCTGGTTCGATGCTTCCGCCTCCACCAGCCCCAACGGAGACATCGTGGAATACCGTTGGGCGTTCGGGAACGGAAAGTGGGCCACCGGCCAGACGGTGGATCACACGTACTGGTACGGCGGGGCGTACCCGGTGACCCTGACCGTGGTGGACGAGGCCGGCGCGCAGGCCACGGTCACCCAGGTGATCGCGGTCCTGGGCGGGCCCGGCTGCGGGGGGTGAGAACATGAAAAAGAGGATCTGGCTAATCGCAGCGGGATTGTGCGCACTCGTCCTTCTCGCCGGATGCACGTCCCAGGTGGGGCCGATCCAGAGGATCCATGCGACGATCGTCGCCTCGCCTGGCGCGGGGCAGGCCCCACTCGCCGTCCGCTTCGACGCGAGCGCGTCCACCGATCCCCAGGGCACCATCAGCGATTACCTGTGGGACTTCGGGGACGGTGGCCCCGTCATTGCGGGACGGGAGATCGAGCACACCTTCCAACGCGCCGGGGAGTACCTCGTCACGTTGGTCGTGGTCGGGGCGTCCGGGACCGGTCGGGCGACAACGTTCGTGCGGGCCTTCAATAACCCTCCGAAAGCCGCGTTCAGTTACCTGCCTTCCGATCCGTTCGATGGGGAGTCGGTCGCGTTCGATGGGTCCGCTTCGTCCGATCCCGACGGCGACATCGCGCGCTTTTTCTGGGACTTCGGGGATGGGAGAACGAGCGAGGGCGCCATTGTGAACCATACTTTCCCCCATCCCGGGCAGTTCGTGGTGATGCTCACGGTGACCGACGGCGCCGGGGCCGAGGCCAAGGCGACCCGGGTGGTGACCGTGGAGGAGTGTGGCCCTGGGGGTTGTGGGAGACGGTAAGCGAGAGCCCGCTTCTGC
>CAYSZC010000042.1:0-8626 GCA_964435345.1 uncultured Thermotogaceae bacterium | reverse complement strand
GCCGAAGGTCCGCGTGCCCCAGGCCCGCGGCCCCGGGGTTCCCACACGGGCTGCTCGGCTGCCGCAGCGGGGCGCTGGGGATCGTTTGCCTATCCCGGTTCGTGCCTTACGCGTGGGCCTCGGGAGACACTCCGCGCCGGCGGGCCAATCCGGCGGCAATCCATGACAGGGGCCTCGCCTCGCCTGGGGGCAGCACGGCGCGCCTCCAGGGGAGTGAGTTCCCGGCGAGGTTCGTGAAGGTTCCCTCCCGTTCTGTCCAGTGAGGAAGGGGACCCACCGCGTGGGCGAGCGCCGGGGATGGGAACTCGCGATGATGGAACAGGACAAGCCGTGAGAGACGGCGGAGGTCGTCTGCGGTGACTCCTGCGTCCGCGGGGGCGATGCCGACGGCGAAGAGCGTCCTCACTGTTCCGTCCCGCACCGCAGCCAGGATCTCGCCGGGGGCGACCAACGTCGGGACCTGGTCAAGGGCCCCTTGGAGGTTCGTCCGGTCGTACAGGGGGAGGAGCTTCTTCTGCCCCAGCGTCTCCAGGAGGGCTACGACTTCGCGGGCAACTCGCTCCTCGGAGGCAAATCCAGGTCCCACCAGCGCCACCGCTCTCTTGGCCTTGGCGAGGTAGGCCACCGCCCGATCGAAATCCTCGGCGCCGACCCTGGCTATGGCGTGCAGGGCAGGCTCAGAGGACGCATCCACGCTCGCCCCGCCCAGCCTGGTACGCAGAGAGGCCAAGAGATCGAGGTATCCTGCGGGTTCGGGGGAGAGGTGGAGGGTCTCCCCCTTGGCCAGGCGGCCCGGATCCCCGCCCACGGAGAGGACGCGGGTCCCCGAGCCGCGCATGCCCAGGCGGATCCAAGAGGCGAGCACAGGTTGCTCGGCCTCCAGGCGCCCGTCGAGGATGAGGACGAGGTCCGCTTCCCGCAGGTCGCCCAAGGTCGCGGTAGCCCGCTGGCCCCACCTCTCCGTGAGCGCCCCGAGCAAAGGCCGGAACGTGACCGCCCCGGGGACGGAAACCACGGCGCTCGGAATGGCCGCGACCAGATCTCGGAGGGCGACGTAGTCCTCGTTCGCCAGGTCCGCCGCGGCCAGGATGCCGAGGCCCTTCCCTGGGGCGACCTGCTCGAGGAAGGTGGCGACCTTATCGAGGAATTCGCCCCACCCCGCCTGGCGCAACGTCCCGCGCGCCCGCAGGAGGGGGTGCGTCAGCCGTTGGTCGTCGAGAGACAGGGGAGAGAGCCGACCTCGGGCACAGGCGTTGCCGAAGGCCACGGACATCGGTGCATCGAGATCCGTGTCGGCGCGAACGATGCGCCCGGTCGAACGCTCGATCTCAAGCACCAGATCGCACCCCACCGGGCACTCGCCGCAATGCGTCCGGGCAGGGCGGAGGCGCTCGCTGTGAACCCGTCGGGGGAGGCGTTTTTCCACGAGGGCCCCCACCGGGCATAGTTGCACGCACATCCCGCATCCTGTGCACTCCGAGTTCTCGATCGGCCGCAGATATTCAGCGCCGATCGTGCCCTCGAAGCCCCGCCGCACGAAATCAATGGCGTGGAACCCCGCGATCTCGTCGCACGCCCGCACGCACCGCCCGCAAAGGATGCACTTGTCCATGTTCCGGACGTAGAACGGATTCGCCTCCTCGATCCGCGAGACGTGGGCTCCGGCGTACCTTTCCGGCATGGCCTCGTACTCCACCGCGTACCGGCGGAGCTTGCACTCGTGAAGATCGGGGCACCCGCACTCCATGCATCGGGCGGCATCGCAAAGGACCTGTTCCGAACCGAGGCCGAGGTTGAACTCCTGGAACGGCTGTTTCAGGCGCTGAGGGGCGGGGAGCACGCGATGGCGCTCCTGCGGTTGCTTGGGTCGGTCGGCGAAGTCCTCCGGGCCGAGATCGGTCCGAATGACGTCGCACTCGTACGGTCGCCGTGGGGCGCCGGTGGCGAGGTAGCGGTGGATGGAGAGGGCGGCCCAATGCCCATCGCCGATCGCCTGGATGGCGATGTCGGGGCCGGTCCTCATGTCCCCGCAGACGAATAGGCCGGGGATGGCCGTCGCGTAGTGTTCATCTACCCGCACCCGCCGACCGTCGTGAACCGCCTCGGGCAGCTCGGACAGGTCCACCTGCTGGCCGACGGCGGCGATGACCGTGTCTACAGCAAGGACGAACGTCTCCCCGGTTGGCACCGGTTGCCGGCGGCCGGAGGCATCGGGCGCCCCAAGCTCCATTCGTTGGCACACCAGGCGCTCCACTCGCCCCGCCCCCTCGATCGCCTGAGGGGCGGCCAGGAACACGAACTGGATCCCTTCCTCCATCGCCTCCTCGACTTCGACGTGCTCGGCCGGCATCTCCGCCCGCGACCGTCGGTACACGACGGTGACTTCATCGGCCCCCGACCGCCGGGCGCACCGACACGCATCCAGCGCCGTGTTGCCCCCCCCGATGACGGCGACGCGGCGGCCAATGGCAGGGGGGTTGCCCGTGTTCACCCCGTACAGGTAGTCAATTCCCGTCAACACCCCGGGGATGTCCTCCCCCGGCGCGCGCAGCGGCGAAGATCGCCAGCATCCCATGGCGAGGAGGATTGCGTCGTGGCTTTCCCGGAGAGAAGTGAGGGTCACGTCCCTGCCGAGGGCCACCCCCATCTTCACGGCAATCCCGTGGTCGAGGAGCCATTGGATCTCCCGGTCGAGCACAGTGGGGGGCAGGCGGTAGTCCGGGATCCCGTAGCGCATCATCCCCCCGAGGTGCTGCTCCTTCTCGTAGAGGGTCACCGTGTACCCCAACCGCTGCAGGTAGTACGCCGCCGACAACCCGGCGGGCCCGCCGCCGACCACCGCGACCGACCGTCCGTTGTCCTCGATCCTGGCAACGGGCCCCAGTCCACCGTTCGCGAGGCACCAGTCGCCGACGAGGCGCTTGATCTCGCGGATGGAGACGGGCGCCTCGTCAACGAAGTTCCGTCGGCACTCCTTTTCGCACGGGGCCGGGCAGACGCGGCCGATCGAGGCGGGGAGGGTGACGTTCTCGTGCAAGGCAGCCAACGCCGCGGGGTAGTTCCCAAGGGCCGCGAGGTTGATGTAGCCCTGCACGTCACCCTGGGCCGGGCACGCCAACGTGCAGGGGGGGCGGCAATCGCCGACGTGGTCCGAAAGAAGGAGCTCGAGGTCGGTACGCCGGGCGAGGCGCACGCGGCTGGTGTCGGTGCGGATGTCCATGCCCGGGGCGATCTCCGTGACGCAGGCCCGCAGAAGGGTCCGCGCCCCCGTCACCTCGACCAGGCACAGGGAACAGCCGCCGTGGACGGAGAGGTGGGGATCATGGCACAGGGTGGGGACCTCGATCCCGCAGTCGCCGCACAGCGCGAGGACCGTCTGGCCCGGGTAGCCGTAGGTCTCCCGGCCATTGAGCAGAACCCGAACGCTCCTCGTCATGGCCGATCCCCCTCACTCCACCGAGATCGCGTCCACCGGGCACACGGCAACGCACTGGCCGCAGCGGACGCACGTCGCGTCGTTGATCGTGTGAGGCTTGCGACGCTCCCCGGCAATGGCGTTCACCGGGCATGCCCGGGCGCAGAGGGTGCAGCCGATGCAGGTCTCCGGGTTGATGCGGTAGTGAATGAGCGCGGTACAGACCTTGGCCGGGCACCGCTTGTCGAGGATATGGGCCTCGTACTCGGCGCGGAAGTAGCGGAGCGTGGTGAGGACCGGGTTAGGCGCCGTCTGGCCCAGGCCGCACAGCGAGCCGTCCTTCACCTGGACCGACAGCTCCTCCAGGCGCGCGAGATCGCCCATCTCCCCCTCGCCGCGGCAGATCCGCTCCAAGACCTCCAGCATGCGCTTGGTCCCGATGCGGCAGAACGGGCACTTCCCGCACGACTCCCCCTGGGTGAAGTTGAGGAAAAACCTCGCCACGTCAACCATGCAGCTCGAGTCGTCGAGGACGACCATCCCTCCCGAGCCCATGATCGCCCCGGTGGCGGTGATGGACTCGTAGTCCACCGGCGTGTCGAGGAGTTCCAACGGGATGCATCCCCCGGAGGGCCCGCCCATCTGGACGGCCTTGATCCGCCCTCCCCCGACGGCCCCGCCGCCGATGTCGGAGACAATCTCGCGCAGGGTCATCCCCATCGGGACCTCGACCAACCCTCCCTTGCGCACCTTGCCGGCGAGGGCGAACACCTTCGTCCCGCGGCTCTTCCCGATCCCGTACCGGGAGAACGCGTCCGCACCGTGGACAAGGATCCACGGCACGTTGGCGAACGTCTCCACGTTGTTGATGACCGTGGGCTTCCCCCACAGTCCCCTCTGGGCGGGGAACGGAGGCCGCGGACGGGGCGTTCCCCGCCGGCCCTCAATCGAGGCCAAGAGCGCCGTTTCCTCTCCGCACACGAACGCGCCGGCGCCCTCCTTGACCCGCACGTCGAACTCGAGCCCGGAGCCGAGGATGTTCTTCCCGAGGTACCTGGCGGTGCGGGCCTGCTCGATCGCGGCCCCCAGCCGCCGTACCGCAAGAGGGTATTCGGCTCGGCAGTAGATCGTGCCCTCGCTTGCCCCCACCGCCCGGGCGCAGATCGCCATCCCCTCGAGAACGGAGTGGGGATCCCCTTCGAGCACAGAGCGGTCCATGAACGCGCCGGGGTCTCCTTCGTCGGCGTTGCAGACGACGTACTTCACGTCCCCCGCCGCAGCTCGGGTAAACTTCCACTTCAGCCCGGTGGGGAACCCAGCCCCTCCCCGGCCACGGAGGCCGCTGTTCTGGACCACGGCGATTATCTCATCCGGCTTCATCTGGAGGGCTTGGGTCAGGCCCTGGTACCCGCCGTGGGCCACGTACTCCTCGATCCGCTCCGGGTCAATGTGCCCGCAGTTGCGGAGGACGATCCGCACTTGCTTGGCGAGCATCTCGTTCTCGGGGGCATCCCGGTCCGTGCTGAACACCAAGCGCTCGGCGATGCCCGTGCCTCCGTTCAGGTGAAACGCCACGATCTGCTCCGCGATCTCTGGGGTGACCTCCCCGTAGAGGTAGCGCTCCTTCGAGTCCTCCACCTCGACCAGCGGCTCGTGGAAGCACAGGCCGACACACCCCACTTGCCGGAGGAGCGCGTCCTCGCGACCGGAGAGGAGAGAGCGGAGCTTCTCGTAGACAGGCGTTGCGCCACTGGCGATCCCGCAGCTCGCCAGGCCCACCTTGATCACGGTCTTCTCGGGCATCGCGCCTAGCCCCCCTTCTCTCGGCTTCGGTAGCTGTCGAGGACTTGGACCGCCTTCTCCGGGGTCAGTCGGCCATGGACATCCTCTCCGACCATCATCACCGGCGCCAGGCTGCAACATCCGAGACAAGCCACGAACTGGAGGGTGAACTGGCCATCCTCGGTCGTATCGCCCTCCGCGACCTTCAGGCGGCGTTGAAGCTCCTCGGCGATGCGGAGCGATCCCTGAACGTGGCACGCCGTCCCCCGGCAGAGGCGGATGACGTGTACCCCGAGCGGCTTCAGGCGGAACATGGAGTAGAACGTGGCCACCCCGAACAGCTCTGCGGCGGGGATGTCCAACCGGCGGGCCGCGTCCTCCACCGCCCACTGGGGGAGATAGCCGAAGGTCCGTTGAATGTCTGCGAGAAGGGGGATCGCCACCCCGTGGCGGCCTCGGTACTTGCCCGCAAGCGTTCCCAGGAAGCCCTCGCCGGTGTTCGCCTCGGTTGTAGGTGGCGGCATTGCGGCTGATGATAGCCGAGCGCGGGGAAGTACGGCAGGGAGGACCACAGGAGATCTTGGAGTTGACCATGCGTCGTGACAGGCCACGTCCTTATCCAGCCCTTGGCAGAACGACACCCATCCCTTAAGCTAGGGTTGGCGGCAAGGCGCCTAAGCGCCCAGCCGACCAGGAGGGGAAGCGATTCATGGACAGCACTACGAGGGAGAGCATCAACCCGTTCTCGGTCGCCCAGCGTCAGCTAGACGAGGCGGCTAAGTACCTCAAGCTCGATCCGGGTGTGCACGAGCTCCTGCGATGGCCGATGCGGGAGTTCCATGTGCGGATCCCCGTGCGAATGGACGACGGGTCGGTCAAGGTGTTCGCGGGATACCGCGTCCAGCACAACTGGGCGCGTGGCCCGTGCAAGGGAGGGATTCGCTTCCACCCTGAAGAGACGGCGGACACAGTCCGTGCCCTGGCGGCGTGGATGACCTGGAAGACCGCCGCCGTGGACCTGCCGCTGGGCGGGGGCAAGGGCGGAGTGGTGTGCAACCCCAAAGAGATGTCCCCCGGGGAGCTGGAGAGGGTGTCGCGGGGGTACATCCGGGCCCTCGGCCACTACATCAGCCCGACCCTGGACGTCCCGGCGCCGGATGTGTACACCAACCCCCAGGTCATGGCGTGGATGCTCGATGAGTACGAGCGGATGACCGGCCAGTGCGCTCCGGGCGTCATCACCGGCAAGCCCCTGCCCCTGGGAGGCTCGGCGGGACGCGGAGGGGCAACGGGATTGGGAGTCGTGATCACGATCCGCGAAGCCCTGAAGGCGCTGGGGCTCGACTCTACGTCTACGACCGCATCGGTCCAGGGGTTCGGCAACGTGGGGCAGTACGCAGCCATCTTCTACCGCCAGGTCCTCGGTGGCCAGGTCGCTGCCGTGTCCTGCTGGGATCACAAGGACCGGCAGGCGTACACCTACGCCAAGAAGGGCGGGGTTGATCCGGTGTTCCTTCAGGGGATCACCGGCACATTTGGGACGATCGACCGCGCTGCGGCGCAGAAGGCAGGCTATGAAGTCCTGGACGGCGATGCGTGGTTGAAGATGGATGTGGACGTCCTCATCCCCGCAGCCTTGGAGAACGTGATCACCGCTGAGACCGTGACTCGGATCTCGAAGAAGGTCCGCGTCCTCGCCGAAGGCGCCAACGGCCCCACCACGCCCGAGGCCGATCAGATCCTGAACAAGAACGGGGTCTACGTGATCCCCGACTTCCTCTGCAACGCCGGCGGCGTGACCGTGTCGTACTTCGAGCAGGTTCAGAACGCGTACAACTTCTACTGGAACGCCGATGAGATCAACTCCCGGCTGGACGCGAAGATGACCACCGCGTTCCACGCCGTCCACACGATGGCCCAGGCGCGCAAGGTCCACAACCGTTTGGGCGCGTACCTCGTGGCTGTGCAACGTGTGGCGGAGGCGGTGCGGCTCCGCGGCTGGGCGTAGGCTGGGCAGCACTCCACCACGGGGGCGCCACCGAGGCGCCCCCGTTCATTTCTCGTCGAGCAGGCGGCCGACGATCGTCCGGGCTTCCTGGAGATCGGCGACTTCGTGGTAGCGCGCCTCGGGGGGAAAGAACGCGCGCATCCAGTCCGCAGGCTGGACCAATACCACTCTCTCAATTCCAGCCGCGACCGCGGCGAGGAGGTCGAAGTGGGAGTCACCGATGACGACCGCCTCGTCAGGGGGACCCTTCAACCTCGCGAGTGGCAGGAGAAACGCTGCTGGGTCGGGCTTCATCGGCCCGTCGTCGCGGGTCGCGACGAGATCAAACGAGAGCGCGCACCGGGTGAGCACGGCCGTCGCGCTGTCCCGCGAGTTGTTCGTGACGAGAACCGACTTCACGCCCCTGAGACGGAAGAAGTCGAGCAGTTCGTGCGTACCGGGCCGGAGGCTGCCACGCTCGACCCCCTCGCGCTCGTGTGCCTCGAGGGTCGCGATCGCCTGGGCTTGCTGAGACTCGGGCAGCTCGGCGATCTGGTGCAGGATCGGTCGGCCATCCTGAGGGAGCCCCAGTTCATGCCGGACGTCACCAATCCGCACCGGCGATTCCCAGATCGTGCCGTCCATGTCAATGAGCGCGACCCGGATAGCCATCGAGTCCGATCATACCCCCGCCCCTATAATCGCGCCCAAGGAGGGAGCCGTGGACGTAGGCGAGGCGATCAGAAGGCGGCGGTCGGTGCGGAAGTACAGCGGGGATCCGGTGACGGACGACGAGGTGCGCGGGGTGTTGGAGGCGGCGATCGCCGCCCCCAGCGCCGGGAACGCCCAGCCGTGGCGGTTCATCGTGGTTCGAGATCGGGAGCTGCGGGAGGGGCTCGTCCAGGCCGCGCACGGGCAGCGCTTCTTGGCGGAGGCGCCGGTGGCGATCGTGGTCTGCGCCGACCTCGCCCGGGCCCGTCAGGCGTACGGCGACCGCGGGGCGACGTTGTACTGCTTGCAGGACACGGCGGCGGCGGTCCAGAACATGCTCCTCGCCGCGACCGCGCGGGGCCTCGGGACGTGCTGGGTCGGCGCGTTCGACGAGGGCGGGGCGAGCGAGGTCCTCGGCCTGCCGGTTGGGTTACGCCCAGTGGCGATGGTTTCCATCGGGAGGTTCCGCGAACTCCCTCAGGCGCGGGACCGCCGCCCCCTGTCCGAGGTCGCGGACCACCGCTGACCGAGCCGATCAACCGGCGCACCGGGCAACTGCCTTGTTGGCGGAGGGAGTGGGATTCGAACCCACGGAGCTTGCGCTCACCGGTTTTCAAGACCGGCGGTTTCGTCCGCTCACCCATCCCTCCGGAGGATCGAGCCCCGCCGGGGCGCCGTAGGGATTCTGACCCTCTCTTTCCTGCCCCGCAACCGAGCCCGCCCCGGCGACG
>CAYSZC010000041.1:0-8626 GCA_964435345.1 uncultured Thermotogaceae bacterium | reverse complement strand
GACCTCGCCGGGCTGAGCTTCTACCCCCTTATCCTCATGGAAGGGACAGCCCTCCAGCGGATGATAACCTCCGGCCAATCTCCCCCCATGGGGGCACTGGAGCAGGAGCGGCGCTACTTCGATCTCATCTTGGACCGGCTCCTCGGCCGGGGGTTCAGCCTCCTGGAGCTCACCAAGCTGGTCCGGCCGAATAGAGATAACTACGATTATGTCCGTATCAGATACGAGAACGCAGATACCCTCGCCCTGGGAGCTGGCGCCGGAGGGCAGCTGGGGAACTTGGTCTATCGCAACTCCTCCGACATAGCTAACTACCGTCAGCAGGTGGAAGGCCCCCCAGGGCTGCCCACCGGAGGATTTTCGGTGGATCGCCGGTATGACTTTACCCGCCGCCTTGTCGGACGGCTGCAGTTCGGGAGGCTGGAGTGGGCCGACCTGGATTCCCTGCCCGATGCTAAAGAGGCCTTGCGTTCCTTGGCAGAGGCCCTCGCCGCAGATGGTCTCGCCCAGACCGATTCCCACGGACTCTCTCTCACCAGGGAGGGAATCTTCTGGGGGAACAACATCGGACGGGAGTTCGCAACGGCCCTGGTGAGATTGTTCAAAGGAGGTGATGTTATCGCCCATCCAGGTGTCGCTCTGAAGGACGCAAGAGTGGGGCATCACCCTGCCGTAGGGTGATCCGATTCTTAAGCCAACAGCAAGGAGGTTTTAAATGTTCGCACGACAGAAGCAGATCTTAATGGCAACGCTGATAGTTGCCCTAGCAATGGGCATCTTCGGTGTCTCCTTCGCTTCGGCTAGGGAGACGCCGACGATCACCGTCGTCGATTCGGCTGGGCGGGTGGTGAAGGTTCCGTATCCGCTGGAGCGGGTTATCGTTCTCAACACCGGGCCCGCCGAGATCATGCGGGCGCTGGGCGTAGCGGATCGCATCGTCGGCATATCTGGAACAATAGCAAGAAGCCCTGCTTTCTGGGGAGATCTAAGCGAGCTGCCCCAGATGGCCGCGCATGCTCACGGCGAGCTGAATTACGAGCTTGTGGTCGCGTTAAACCCACAGGTCGTGCTGACCTGGGGCACGCATCCGGCGGTCGATCTCGAGGCGATCGCTACCGCGCTCGCTCCGGCCGGGATCGTGGTGCTGGGGGTAGACGCTTTCCGCCTCAACACTATGTTCCAGGATATCGTAACGTTGGGGAGGATCTTCGGCGAGATAGGGAGAGCCGGTCAGATGATCGCTTTCTACCAGGATATCTTCGACCTGGTCGCCGAGCGGATCGCCGGGCTCCCGGAAGAGGAACGGGTGCGGGTCTATGCCGAACACCATGCCGGAGCGTTTCGCAGCGTCGGGCCGGGTTCCGAATGGGATCTGATGATCAACAAAGCCGGTGGGGTCAACATCTTCGCCGATGCGGGGCGACCGTTCATTACCGTAGATCCGGAGACGGTGCTCGAGCGGAACCCGCAGATCATCCTGCTGGATTCCCGTCTTGCACCGCTGGGACACGGCGTGACCGATCTCGCTGCTGCCGGTGACTTTCTCGCCGCGTTCATCGTTCGGCCGGGATGGAAGATGCTGGACGCCGTGCGCGACGGCCGCGTCTATCTGATCCCGCCGGCGATCGGGGCCGGACCGGGTAAAATCATCGGCACGCTCTACCTCGCGCGGATCTTCCATCCGGAACTCTTCGCTGATATTGGTCCGGACGCGCTCCTGCAGGAGTACTACGAGCGGTTCCACGGGCAGAGGTTTCCCGGGGTGTTCATCTACCCGGCGCCATGAAGCGACCGGTTACCACGAGCGCTCCTTCAAGCGGTGAGGCTTACGCCCGGTTCACCGCGAGGAAGGTCGTAATCAGCTTGATGCTCCTCTCCCTTCTAGCGGTGGTGGCCTTGGTGGCCACCACCATAGGGGGGGTTGACCTGGCGCTAGGAGAGGTCGCTCGTTCGATCGTCAGCCGCATCGCCCCGTGGAGCGGGGTAACGGTCGACCCGACGGTCGATGTGATCGTCGGGAACCTGCGGCTCCCGCGGATCGTGATGGGGATCCTGGCCGGGGCCGGCCTGGCGATCGCCGGTGCAGCGATGCAAGGGGCGTTGCGGAATCCGTTGGTGAGCCCGTTCACCGTGGGGGTCGCCTCAGGGGCCACCCTGGGGGCCTCGCTCGCCATCATCGCCGGGTTCGGGTTGATCAGCGCTGGGCGGTTTGTCGTCATGGCGAACGCATTCATCTTCGCCATGGGGACCTCGCTTCTCATTCTGGGGATCGCGCGGCTGCGTGGGGTGACACCGGAGTCGTTCCTGCTGGTAGGGATCGCGCTGACGAATTTCTTCGGCGCCGCGACCGGGCTGTTGCAGTTCGTCGCCACGGAAGGGCAGCTGGCAGCCGTGGTTCATTGGGCGTTCGGTTCCCTCACCGGCTCGTCATGGACGAATATCGCCACTGTGGCTGTCGTGCTTCTCATCTGCCTCCCGATAATGATCAGATACTCATGGGACCTCAATGCAATGTCCTCAGGCGGCGATGAGGTCGCCACGAGCCTGGGCGTGAACTGCGGCCGGGTGCGCACTGTATCCATGCTCCTGGCATCGCTTATCGCCGCGAGCATCATCACCTTCACCGGGTTGATCGGATTCGTCGGTCTGGTCGCTCCTCATATAACGCGGATGCTCCTCGGCGGGGATCATCGATTCCTTCTCCCTGCCTCGTGTTTGCTCGGTGCACTCTTGCTCGTGATCGCGGACACAATCGGCCGCACGATCATCTCGCCGGCGATGATTCCGGTGGGCATCGTCATCTCGTTCGTCGGCGCGCCGTTCTTCTTCTACTTGCTGATGGTCAGGAGGAGGCAGCAATATTGGCAATGAAGTTAGAGGTGAATAGGGTCAGTTTCAGTTACGGTTCGCGCCGTGCATTGTGCGACGCGGTCGTCAGGATCAAGGGGAGCGAGGTGGTCAGCCTGGTCGGGCCGAACGGCTCCGGGAAGACGACGCTCCTCAAGTGCATCAACCGGATACTGAAGCCGAAAGGGACCGTGATCGTCGCCGGGAAGGACGTGAGCAGGATCGGATTGAAGGAGATCGCCCGCTCTGTGGGCTACGTGCCGCAGAGCGCCGCCCATTCGTTCCCGGTCTCTGTCTTCGACACCGTGCTGCTGGGGCGCAGACCGTATGTGAGTTGGACGATCAGCCCCCAGGACAAAGAGATCGTCGCCGAGGCGATCGCGGTGATGCGGCTGGAGGAGTTTACGCTTCGTCAGTTCAACGAGCTCTCCGGCGGAGAACGGCAGCGCGTGCTGATCGCCCGTGCCCTTGCCCAGCAGCCGCAGGTGCTCCTCCTCGATGAGCCGACGAGCAATCTCGATATCAAGCATCAACTAGAGGTGCTGCAGATCGTCCGTAGGGTAGCGACCGAACGAGAGATCGCGGTGGTGATGGCGATCCATGATCTGAACATGGCCTCCCGTTTCTCCGACACGATCGTCTGCCTGCACCGCGGGGAGATCTACGATATCGGCTCGCCCGCCGATGTGATCACCGAAGAGACGATCAGAACGGTCTACGGGGTGGTGGTGGCGATCAACGGTAATTCCGGCCGGCCGCATATCGTCCCGTTGGCCCCGGTTGCAAGGGAGGTGCATTAGGATGGAGTGGACGAAAGAGGCGCAGCAATACATTAAGCGGGTGCCTCCGTTCGTGCGGGAGATGGCCAAGCGCGGTGTGGAGGCACACGCGCGCAAACAGGGGGCGGATACGATAACCGACGACCTGCTCGCTCAGTACAAGGCCAAGGCGTTGAGCGGGAAGCGCGGTGATCATTCCTCCTCCGCTACAGCGCCCGAGGCACGAATCAATGAAGGAGAGGTCGATCGCCCTACGACCGGACTCGCCGGCAAAAATGAAGAATGGTTCTGGGCCAACGAGGGCGTCGACCCTCTCTGTCACGCGTTTGCCCGCAAGATGGCGGTGCACGCCGGTGCGAGCGGGGAGTTTCTCGCCGAAGAGAAGGTTCTCTCAACCTGGAAGGAGGTGGCCGGAAGGCCGGATCTCTCCCCGATGCGGACGGTGTACATCCACATCCCGTTTTGTCAGAATCACTGTCTTTACTGCGGCTTCTACCGCTACCCGGTCCGAGCGGAGGACAGCGCTCGCTACACCGATGCGCTTCTCAATGAGCTGAAGCTGATCTCCGGCGATGCGTCTGTGGCAAGTCATCCGATCCACGCCGTCTATCTCGGTGGGGGCACCCCCACCGATCTGGTGGCTGCTGATCTCAAGCGATTGCTTTCCGGGATCGCCCGCATGCTCCCACTCAGCAACGACTGCGAGATAACGGTCGAAGGAAGGCTGCTGGGGTTCACCGATGAGAAGATGGAGGCCTGCATCGAAGGTGGTGCCAGCCGGTTCTCCTTCGGGGTGCAGAGCTTCGATACGCAGGTGCGTCGTCAGATGGGACGGGTGCTCGACCGGCAAGGGACCATTGATGCGCTGAATCGCGTTTGTGATCTTGACCAGGGACCGGTGGCGATCGACCTGATCTACGGGCTGCCCGGCCAGACGCCGGTAATCTGGGAGGAGGATGTACGGACACTGATCGAGGAGACAGCCGTCGACGGGGTGTCGCTCTATCAGTTGAACGTCTTCTCCGGGAGCCCACTCTCCACCGCCATCGAGGCGGGGAGGCTCGCTTCACCAGCAGACATCCCGCTGCAAGCACGGATGTTCGCCACCGGTCGGGAGATGCTCGCCGCCGCGCGGTTCAACCGCCTATCGGCAAGCCATTGGGGGCGTACAGCGAAGGATCGCAGCCGCTACAACCGGTTTATCCGTCACGGTGGCGTTTGTATCCCGCTCGGCTGCGGCGCCGGCGGGCTGCTGCATGGGTATCGCTTCTTCCAGGAAGGGGAGTTGAAGGAGTACTATGCGCGGCTCGCTGCCGGGGAAAAGCCGGTGGCCACAGCGATACGTCTCTCGGAAGAGGCGCCCTTGTTCCATGCCCTTGTCGGGGGGATCGATGCCGGCGCACTCAATCTTACTCTCCTTTCAGATCTGCATGGCTGCGACCTCAACCGGTTGCTCGATCCCCTGCTTACCCAGTGGGAGAGGTCCGGGCTAATCGAGCGTACCGACGACGGCTGGATCGAGTTGAGCGTGGCCGGAGAGTTCTGGCACGTCAACCTGGCGCAAGGGGTGATCGACTACTATTCTAAATGCAGTACAAAGGAGCAACAATGCGTACGTTAATAACCTACGACACAGTCTACGGCTCGACCGCACCGATCGCAGGTTGGATAACAAAGCGGGATGCCGCCAAGGCGCAGGCAACTAAACTGGAGAGCGAACTTGAGTCCACCCAGGCTGAGGTCACCCCTGGAGGAGAAACTTGCTGCGGCGGGAGGGGGAGGGAAGAAGCTACTCCCGAAACCTGTCCTGAGCATGTCGAAGGATCGGACAACCTGCCCCAACCTCAAAACATAAGAGTGAGTAACTGGAATTACTTGACTATAACAGAGACATACTATGCAAAAGTGTAAAGAATCTACACCCAAGAGAAAAACCGGGCTTGCCCGGCTGATTGAAATCGCAGGCGCCAAAAAATGGTGGCTGTTTGCGTCGATGGCGTTGGCCGTCATCGCCACGATGGCGCAGTTCGTTCCGATGGTTGCCGTGTATATGATCATCAGTGAGCTGGCCGATCATGCGGCTGACCTTGCGCAGGTTGATCGCGGTCTGCTCTATCGCCTGGGCTTCGTGAGCCTGGGCTCGGTCGGTGTGTACGGCGTTTTGCTCTATGTTTCATCTATGCTTTCGCACATCGCCGCGTTTAACATTCTGTACGAGATACGCGTCAAGATTTCAGAGAAACTGAGCAGATTGTCCATGGGGTATTTCACCGGCAAGGCCAGCGGTGAGATCAAAAAGGTGATGTCCGAGGACGTGGAGCAGATCGAGTTGTTCGTCGCCCACCATATCCCCGACATCACCAGCGCCGTGGTCTTTCCGATCATCATCATCGGCTACCTGTTTTACATGGATTGGCGGCTCGCCATTGCCACGCTGATTCCCTTGCCACTGGCCTTCGGCATTATGGCAAAGATGATGATGAGCCAGGAAAGCAAGCGGTTATATCGGGAACGCCACGATGCGCTCGAAAAGATGAACGCCGCCGTGGTCGAGTATGTGCGGGGCATGCCGGTGGTCAAGGTGTTCGGAACGGCCCTGGATTCATTCCGTCGCTTGAAGGAATCCGTGATTTCCCACCGGGATAGGTCCCAGAGAATAAGCAATGATTATTCAAAGACCTACCCGGCTTTTCTGACCGCCGTATCTTCGTCGCTGGTGTTCATCGTACCGGCTGCCGTTTTTATTCTCACCCGTACCGCTGCAAAGGAGCAGTTTATTCCTACGGTCCTGTTGTTTTTGATCATTGGGGGTGGGTTTTTCTTTCCGCTGCTCAAGCTCATGTTTATGGCCGGTTTCCTGACGCTGATCAGCGTGGGGGTAGAGCGCATCGACGACGTACTCTACAGAGATGAGGTGCCGGATAGGGATTCGGGACAGCGCTCGGCCGACGCGTCGGTTGAATTCAACCACGTCACCTTTGCCTACGATGAGACGACCGTGCTCGATAACGTCTCCTTCCGCGCCGAGCCAGGTACGGTGACCGCCCTGGTCGGCCCGTCGGGCGCCGGGAAGACCACCATAGGATTGCTCACGGCGCGCCTCTGGGATGTGCAATCCGGGGCGATCCGGATCGGCGGCGTGGACATCCGGGATATAACACTGGAAACCCTGATGGAGCACGTGTCCTTCGTGTTCCAGGATGGCTTTCTCTTCTTCGACACCATCGAGGAGAACATTCGCATGGGCAACGCGCGGGCAACCACCGACGAGGTGATTGCGGCTGCACAGGCAGCCCAATGCCACGAGTTCATCGAGCGGCTGCCCGACGGCTACCAGACCCTGGTGGGCGAAGGGGGCACCTATCTCTCCGGCGGCGAGCAGCAGCGGGTCGGCATCGCCCGGGCGATCCTGAAGGATGCGCCTATCGTAATCTTGGACGAGGCCACCGCATACGCCGACCCTGAAAGTGAGGGCGAGATCCTCCGGGGACTAGCCCGCCTGATTCAGGACAAGACCGTCATTATCATTGCCCACCGGTTATCCACAGTAACCGACGCGAACCAGATTCTCGTGATCGATCAGGGGCAGGTCGTGGAACAAGGGACTCACCCCGAGTTGGTCAAGGCTGGCGGATTGTACACAGCGATGTGGGACACCTATTCCCGCGCTCGGGAATGGACGATTGCCCAGAAAGGAACAGCGTAATCATGAACATCCCAGCGATCATAAAAGCAGCAACCCTCGGGGACATGAAGCGCGTGCGCCCCATGATTCTATGGACCGTGTTGGAGTATCTGCTTCGCGGCGCGCCGTATGGCATTCTGCTGGGCGTGGTCTGGGAGCTTTTCAAGCCCCTGCAACATCCGGGCACGCCGCTGAATGTACGCGTGCTGATCGGTTTGAGTGTGGCGCTTCTCGTCGCTCTGGCGCTATTGTTAATTGTAAGCAAAAAGGCCTATAACGAGGTCTACTATGAAACCTATGCGCTTTGCGCCGAGGGCCGACTGGCTATCGGCGACCACCTGCGCAAGCTCTCCATGGGCTTTTTTAACGCCCGTGACCCCGGCGCCATCGGCTCCTATTTGATCAACGACTATGCCAATGTCGAGTTTATCTTTAGCCATCTCGTTCCGCAGATCGTCGGCGCGGTGGCCATGCCCGCACTCTTGCTCATCATGCTGGCCACACAGAACTGGCAGATGGCGCTGGTCTCGGTGCTGGTGATCCCCGTGGCCATCCCTTTTACCTTTATCTCGCGGGCCTTCATCCGCTATTTCGGCAAGCGGCACCAGAAAGCGAAGGTCGCCGCGGCCTCCCGCATACTCGAGTACGTGCAGGGGATGCGGCTGATCAAAGCATTTAATCTCACCGGCACGAAATTCGAGCGCCTGGAAACAACGTTCCGGCATCTAAAATCGCTCAGCATCAAATTGGAAGCGGGGGCCGGCCCGACCGTCCTCTTGTCCGGGTTCGTCCTACACAGCGGGCTGACGCTCATCATTCTGTTTGGGTTGACCTTCCTGTTCGCGGGGACGTTATCGCTGCCCGTCTATATCATGTTCCTGATTCTCGGCACCCGGGTTTACGAACCACTCATTCAGGCGCTCATGTTTCTCGTGGATCTCAACTATTTCCAGATCAGCGTGGATCGGATCGAAGACCTGCGCAAGACGCCGGTGCTTATCGGGTCGAATCCCGATATCAAACCGGAACGCTTCGACATCGCGTTCGAGGACGTCTCCTTCCATTACCTCGATACCGACGTGCTCGAGAACATCAACCTGACCATCCCGGAGCGCTCCCTCGTCGCGCTCGTCGGCCCATCCGGGTCGGGCAAGACGACCATGACCCGCCTGATCGCGCGCTTCTGGGACGTCTCCGCAGGTGCCATCCGGCTGGGTGGGCACGACATTCGCACCTACGACCCCGACGATGTGCTCGCCGCGGTTTCGATGGTCTTCCAGGACGTCTACCTATTCAACGATACGATCGTCAACAA
>CAYSZC010000040.1:6602-8729 GCA_964435345.1 uncultured Thermotogaceae bacterium | reverse complement strand
TGAGGGCTGGCGGTTCGGTGTGGACAGCGACCCAGTGGACCGAAGCCAGCAGTTCCATCCCGTAGGGTGTCTTGAACCCCTCGATCAGATCGGAAACGCGCCGGAGCCGCGCGGTCGAACCCTCATCCTGGGATAGGAAGCTCCCCGCCGCGTCGATGGCACCGGCGAGGAGCTCAACCTCTACATCTGGCTTCTGGCTGTCCCCGTAACCCCGGATGAAGTGGCCCTCGAGCGTCTCCAGAACCTTGTTGAGGTTGTGGGCATAGGGGCCGTAGAGATGGCCTACGTATTTGAGGCGAAGTAGCAGACCGGACTCCTGAAGGAAGTACGCGAGCTTCTGGACTTCCAGCAGGGTCAGGCGGTAGCCCATCTCGGCGTACTCTTGCATCAGCCGGATGAGGTAGGCACGGGCTATGGTCATCCTCGGTCTTGCGGTGCGAACAGGCATGGCCGCGGCATCCGGTGTGCCGGCTGGCTCGAAAAGGATCACGTGTACGTTGGGCAGATCGGCGAAAGCTCCCTCGATGAGAGGTCGAACCTTGCGCCAGTCAAGCCCCCCGTGTCCGCACCCCAAGGGGGGTACAGCAACTGACGCTACCCCTAAGCGGCGAACCTCCCTGACCAGGGATCTCAAGCCAGACTCAATGTCGTCCATCCTGGAAGGCTGCCGCCACTTGCGCTTGGTTGGGAAGTTGATGACGTACTTTGGGTTCGTCATGGAACCGGTGGCGACGATCAGCATGTGCCCCGGCCGGACCTCGCCAGCCCGGCAAGCCCTCTGGTAGACCCTGAAGTTCTCGGGGAAGGCCCTCTTGAACTGGAGGGCGATGCCCTTGCCCATGTAGCCTTCGCAGTTGACGGTGTTGACCAATGCCTCCGCTTTGGCGTCGACAATGTTCCCTCGCGTCAGGCTGGTCATTTCCGGCCCTCCTTTAGTAGTACCAATCCGGTCGAACGCGAACGGGTCGGCTCATCTCCCGAGGGAGTTCGCTCAGGATCCGTTCTACTCTGGCCTTCATCCGCTCGTTGAGCACGCCAACCTCTTGGATCAGAGTCCAGTCGCACTTCCGGTGGACAAGGAACTCCGCCTGCTTGCGACGCTGGCGGTCCGTGTCATCCACCGTGTCCCGCCATATCTTGGCATAGACCGCGTCCCAATCAACCTTGTCCATGTCGGCGAGGTTGTCAAACCATCGTGTGAAGGTGGCGATGCCGTGGCCGTCGGAGAACACGAATCCCGTTCCGCTTGCCTGTACCGCTTGGGCTGAGGAGACCACGTAGATCAGCGGTTCCTGCTGCTCCGTGTAGCCCTGCACTTTGCCGGTGTGCAACTGGAACAGCATAGGCGACCGCGGGCCGAAGTAGAAGGAGACGTAGTCGTGGATGACGCCTCGCGGTCCGCAATGTATGCGGGTGACCTGCCGCTTCTGTTGGATCGTCACAGCGTGGATGACTCTGTAGGCAAGACCGTTGGCGGGCGCGTGATTTGGCGCATGCAGGCCCCCTCGCTGCAGACAGGTCACCAGGTTGTCCACGTGAAGAAACCGGAAGATGGGCGTTGGACTCGGCACAGTCATAATGGTGACTTCCCACGCTCTAGCAGTTTTCGAAGGTCGTAGTTCACGCTGGTTACCCCGAAGTCCGGTTCTCGCCTGAACGGCCGCCGCACGTAGTGCACCCGGTGCCCGGAGTCGTCCAGGAACTCCACGATGGCCAGGATGTAGTCGTCGGGCTTGTTGAGCGAGGTCAGGATCTCGTTCTTCGTCACGGTGATCGTGTCCGCACGGTCCAGCCTCACTATCTCCAGGCGTGGCTCGTCGTGCCGGTACAGAAGTCGGTTCCCGACACGTCCCGAGAGGTCACTGCTGGTGAGATCCAACGCTTCAGGCCCGAACCACTGCACATTCACCGCGATCACCGTGCCGTCGGGCACCACTCCCCCTACCACGGTATCGGGCCGCAGATCCTCCAGCTTACTCATCTCCGAATGGAGGTTGAGGTCCGGATGTCCGGTTGTCGTGCGCCCTACACCGGTTCCCCTCCCGTCCAACCTCTGCTCGCTTCCAGCATATCTCATGGTCTCGCAGCTTGCCGGATGTTAATGGACGGGGCCACAGGAAGCCAATC
>CAYSZC010000040.1:0-6502 GCA_964435345.1 uncultured Thermotogaceae bacterium | reverse complement strand
CGCCGCCCCTGACCCCGACGTACGCAGGCGGACTCCACGAAGTCCCGTTTTGGCTGTCGGAGTACCCCACGCCGCCAGGACTGCGTAGAACCGCAGCGCGTGGACTGTCGCCACGTGGTTCCCGGTCCGGTTGAAGCTCGCGGAGGAGGGGATGTCGGCCATGCGGGTAGGAGCCCGTCGTCGGAGAACGCCACTCCCAACCGGTCGAAGGCCTCGGGACGGTTGAATGGGAACCACTGACCTGACTTTGAACTTCTGAGGACAAGTTTCGGACCCTCGGTTCCATCCTGTCTACGTTGGCGGCGGACTGTGGCGGCTCTACCAAGAGGACGCTCCTTATCATTCGATCTCCATCTTCTCCCAGCTTCTGACAGCGAGTTTCCATCCGACCCAGATCGATAGCAGGCTCACGGCAGGCCAGCTTATCAGCCCGCCGATCAGCAGCGGCTGCAGTCGGAAGAAGGCCAACCCGGGGATTGCTCCCAGCAGGTAGAGGGTGAGCGGCCCGACAGTGGCGGCAAAGTAAGCCACCGGGACCAGGAACCCCAACAGACTGATGCTTATCGGATTGATCCTCCCCACCCGGGCATAGCCCCAGAACTCCTGTCCGATGCTGCCCACGGAGCTGCCGAGCAGGAGCAGTAAGAGCCCGATCACCGCCAGGAGAGCGTGGATAAGCGCTACTTCCGCCAGCAGAGCGTAGATCAGTAGCCCCACCGTCCCGAGCAGGAAGGGCATCACTATTATCTTCAGCACAGCGATAAGGACGACCTCGGTGGTGGCGAGCGGCAGCGCCTTCGTCAGCCACATGGCCCGCTTGAGCAGGGCTATCGCTGCCTTGGTAGTACCTGCTTGAGAAAGCTGCCCCAGTGGCACAAAGAGAATTTCCATCCCCATCGGCAGCACCACCGCCGCGCCGAGGACGAGCGCAAGCAGCGCTATCGCCGGAGATCCCCCCAGCAAGTCGGGCAGGGGCCCGTAGATGAGGAAGACAACGCCCGTCGCATAGCCGATCAGCATAAGAAAGAATGGAAGCCGCATCTCTCCGTTGCGCAAGGCGCGGCGCCATTCGGTGAGCACGGCGGCAATCCAGGGAGGATATTCCCTGGTCCTTCGTCTTGCCCTTACTCGCGCGGCCTGGCGAGGTTTGGTGGTGGGGGCGGATTGCGTCACCAGCCAGCCCTGTAAGAAGAGGTGGCGGGCGAGCCGGAAGATGAGGAGCAGGGTCGCCCCTGTCACCGCGAGGAGCATGAGCAATGGGCGTAGCCCCTGGACGGGCTCTGCGACGGCGAGCGCGTTGAGAAGCCTGCCGGCCGAGACCGGCGAGATGAGATCGGCCGGGATATGGCGCAGCCATCCGAAGATCTCCATCGCGCGGGCAACCAGTAGCATCAGTCGCTCTGCGGGCACCCCAAAGCCTGCGAACCAAAGGGGGAGCGTTGCAAACGATAGAACCCCGGCAAGGCGGGTGAATGTCTTCGCCGTCATCACGCGCAGCAGCGCCATGCCGACGAGCAGGCCGATGCCGGCCGGAATGAGGGTGAAGACCCAGAAGAGGGGCAGAAGGGCGGCGTAGTAATACCACGGCGCCCCGATGCTCCAGCCGGTGGCGATCAAGACGGCAAGGCTGAGGAACAGAACACCGCGTGACGACTGAAGCTGCGCGGTGAGAAACTTGAGGGCGAGGACCTGGTTCGCCGGGATCGGCAGGGCGAGGAGGTAGTTGAGATCGGGGGAGCGGTAGAAGCGGGGTATCAGATTGGCCATGCTCTGCGTGAGGGTCGCAAAAAAGATAAAGGTCACCACCAGGCCGAAGGCGATCTGTCCAAAAACCGGCTCCAGGAGCCAGGCCGGATCGAGGAACCCGACGAGCAGGTGGCGTTTGAGCAGATATGCGAATCCGACGGTAGCACCGACATACGCGCCGATGCTCAGCGTGGTGGTTATCCGCTGCCGGCGGGTGCGCCAATAGGTGTTGCGGAATATCTTCCGTTGCAGAGAGAAGAGGGGCGCCAGGTGATTCATGGTGTGTCTGTCCCCTCCTCGGCTCCGGTATCGGCGCTATCCTCCGCTTCCGTCTCGGTGAGGGAGAGGAAGACGTCTTCCAGGGTCGACCCAGGCGATCTCGCTTGCGCCCGCAGCTCGGCGAGGGTGCCGACCGCGATCAGCTTCCCGTTGCTGATTATTCCGATACGATCGCAGAGCCGCTCGGCGATCTCCATGATATGCGTCGTCAGCAGCACCGCGCTGCCCGTTTCCGCCATCTGGCGGAAGACGTCCTTGACCCGGCGGGCGCTGGCGGCATCGAGCCCCGAGGTCGGCTCGTCGAGGAGGAGCGCCCGGGGGCGATGGATGATGGCGGCGCCAAGGATGACCTTGCGTTTCATGCCGAAGGAATACCCTTCGATCAGTTCGTCGGCCCGGTCGGCAAGGCCGATCATCTCCAGCACCTCGTCCACCCGCCCATCAACCCTGTCCGGCGCCTTCCGCAAATAGACCGCCCCGACGAACTGGAGGAACTCTCGCGCGGTCAGCTTCTCGTAAAGAAAAGGGTTGTCCGGGGCATACCCCAGACTCCCCTTCGCCTCCACGGGTTGACGGGCGATGTCGAAACCGCCCACTTTGACCTGCCCGCGTGTGGGCTTGAGCAGTCCGGTGCAGACCTTGATCGTGGTCGTCTTACCGGCGCCGTTCGGGCCGAGAAAGCCGAACACTTCGCCCGCCTCCACCGTGAAGCTGACTCCGTCAACCGCCCGTATCTTGCCGTAGTGCTTCACAAGATCGATTACTTCCAGCATTCCATCTCTCTCCTTTCATTTGCAAGCGTTCAGCCGTCAGCTTTCAGTTTCCCGCCTTAGACCCCGCGTAAAGGTTAGCCACTGTTAGGCCGATCTTCTACAGTTGGGCGTGAAGAATGACCTTCTGTAGGGCACTTCAGCCTGCCGGCAGGTACCCCCGATCCGGCTTGTAGCTCCTGAACTTCTTCACGATGTCCCCTCACCTGCGTTGGGCTACAAGGCGAGTGTAGCGATTACGCACACGGGCTGCTGGCCCTGTATCTACCAGCGGGGCGCGCTGAGACCGGCGAGACGCCGGATGGATCCGGTTGCTGACTCGTCGGCAAGCTCTGTTGCCGCGAAATCGAGCGCCCAGGCGTCAAGAGCCGCACACGCCCGCCTCATGTCGCCGGTGCGGAGTTCGAAGAAGGAGCGTTCCAGCGTTTCGACGTCAGCAGGACCTGCCTCGCGGCCGATTCTATAGAGGGCGTGGGACGCTTGTTGGTCCGAGTACTTGGTTCGGGCCATCGCCGCCACGTACCCGCGCAACACCGCCAGTTGCTGCGCGGCCGCCAGAAGGTCGCCTCGAGCAAGGTAGCCGCGCAAGAGGAGAGCCCCCCGCCAGTACCACTCCAGCAACTCGCGCACGCGTCCCTGCCTCTCCGACGCCGGGACGGGCCAGCCCGGAAAGATGTACCCGGACAGCAGGTCGTCGTGGTCAACAAGCACCCGATAGGGACCGTAATGGAGGTCAGCGAGCGTCGCCGCGGTACCGAGGCCCAGTTCGCCATGGATCCCGTCGGCGTAGACGAAAACGTCCATCGGAAATCCGTAATGGACCCGTCGGAGCATGAGAAGCTCGCCGGCTGCGGCGAGCGCCTGGCTGGAGGCGGCACACACCCGGTCAAAGCCCTCCGCCGTGGTAATGGCGTATATGTCTATGTCGGAGTATTCGTCAGCCGTTCCCGCCGCCAGGGACCCTCCAACGAATGCCGCGCGGACGCCGGGGTCGGTGCACAGGTGGCGGGAGATGTCCCTTGCCCGCTTCATAAGCCGATCCCCCGTCCGCATGGTTGCCACCTCCTCGAAGTGACCCCACAGCGACTCGATCCATGGATAGAATAGTCGCAGGTCCCAAGTCTCAAGCCTGAATGCTTGCGACTTGCGACTTCCCGACTTGCGGTTGTCCCAGGGTCTCGCTCGGCGTAGGACACCTGCCTGACGGCAGGCAGGCGCTACGCGGTCGCCCGCTTGGCCGTGCTGGCGAACGCTTCTCCGAGCACGGCCAGGCCCTCCAGCAGGGCGTCGTCGGGGATGGTGAGGGGGACGAGGAACCGGACCACGTTTCCATGGACCCCGGCTGTGGGGAAGATCACGCCCCGCCGTAGGGTCTCGGTTTGGACTCGCTTCGTCTCCTCGGGGGCCGGCTCGCGCGTCTTCCGGTCACGGACGAGCTCCATCCCCACCATCGCCCCCAGTCCTCGCACGTCCCCGATCACCGGGAACGACCGCTCCAGGGCGCGCAGCTCCCGCATCATGACCTCCCCGATGTGCTCGGCCCGGGCGAGGAGCTCCTCTTCCTCGATCACGTCGAGCACGGCGAGCGCCGCGGCGCAGGCCACGGGGTTCCCTCCATACGTAGTCCCGATCGAACCGGGGATCAGGGCGTCCATCACTTCCGCCTTCCCGATCACCCCGGACAGGGGCAACCCTCCAGCAATGGACTTCGCCACGCAGATCAGGTCCGGTTCCACACTGTAGTGCTCGCAGGCGAAGAACTTGCCCGTCCTCCCGACCCCGCTCTGCACCTCGTCGGCCACGAGGAGGAACCCGTGTCGGTCGCAAAGCTCCCGCAGGAACGGGAGGAACTCCGGCGGGGGCACGATGAACCCCCCCTCCCCGATCACCGGCTCGACCACCACGCACGCCACTTCCCGTGGGTCCACGAGGGACAGCATCCGCCGCTCGATCCCGGACATCGAGATCGGCGATCGGTAGGGGTACGGGTAGGGCAAGCGATGTACGTCCGGGGCGTACGGGCCGAAGCCTGCCTTGTAGGGAATGGCCTTGTGGGTCATCGTCATCGTGAGCAGGGTCCGACCGTGAAATGCGTTGTCGAACACGAGCACGGCCTTGCGCCCAGTCGCGGCGCGGGAGATCTTGACCGCGTTCTCCACCGCCTCGGCCCCGGAGTTGAAGAACGCGCACTTCTTCGGGGTCGGGCCCGGCGCGAGTTCGGCCAGTCGCTCGGCGAGGGTCACGTACGACTCGTAGGGCACGGCGGTGAAGTCGGTGTGCAAGCTTAAGTCGGCCTGCTCCCGCACCGCGGCCACCACCTTGGGGTGGTTGTGCCCAACGTTCATCACCCCCCACCCGCCGGAGAAGTCGAGGAACCTGTTCCCATCCACGTCTTCGACGATGGACCCGTCGGCCCGCGCGGCGTAGAAGCTTGCCAGGGGCGACAGCGGCTTGGCCACGTACCTCTCCTTGCGGAACAGCGCCGCCTTGGACTTCGGGCCAGGGATCTCGGTAACCAATCGGATGTACTTGCGCGCCACAACAGCCTCCTTCACTCGATCTCCACCAACTCCCCTGGTGGAATCAGGCGGACCCGAAATGGAAGATTCAACCCCGCGATCTCACGGCCGAGTGCCGTGAGTTCTCCCCGGTAACGACTGGAAAGGTGAAAGACGATCAGCTCCTTCTCGACCTCCGCCTTCTGGGCGACCTCGAGCGCCTCCCAGACGGTCGCGTGTTTGTACTCTTTCCGGTCCTCCTCGGCAAGGAACGTCGCCTCGTGGCACAGGATCTCGGTCCCCCGCACGAGGGCTGGGTTCAAGGGGACGGAATCCCCGCCGTAGGAAAGAAGGTACTGCACGTACTGCTCGGAGATCTCGTCCTTCTTCCCGGCACGAACGAGGGCGACGATCTCCTCTTGTGGCAGATCGCGGAACTCTGGCTTGAGGCGTCGTCGGACCTCGCAGACGTTATACCCCAGCGACGGCTCGCCGCGCGCGTGGATGGTCCCGAACGCCTCGATGTAGCGGGGCATCCGCCCGGCGAGGAGGGTCACCCGATCCCCGGGCTGAAGCGGGATCCACTCCAGGTCGTACTGGAGATGGCGGTTCGTGCGGGCGAAGTAGTGGATCAACTCCGACACGAAGTGGCTGCCGGCCGGGTAGTGGACGCGCAGTTCCTTTTCGTGGTCCCCCATCGCGTTGTTGCGGATGTTGATGAGACCCATCAGGCCCGAGATGTGATCGGCGTGGCCGTGTGACAGGAACACATGCTTGATCGCGAACACCCGGTTTTCCAGAGACGAGCTGACCCCTTCGCCACAATCGAATAAGATCCGATCCGGCGCGTAGTAGACCCAGGTCGAGTAGAGGGCCTTGGAGTAGATGATGGCTTTCATAGCAGCGCCCAATGGTACCGGAACAGCCGCGATCGGTCACGCGACGGGTCTCCCTCAGCACTGTCTGGCGGCGCATGCCCAGCGTTGTCGCCCGAGGACGGAGACCTCGGGCCATCCCCTCCCCCCATTGCCCGGTCACCGTGCCGAGGCGGTCCCGAGCTTCACCGTGGTGCTGCTGGAGTTGGAGGAGAGCAGGCGCCCGTGGGGCTGTTCAGTACGCCTTGGCGCGGTGCTTGATGCGATAGACCTCCATGACCTTGGCTTGGTCGTCCACCGTGTAAAGAATGCGCCAGTCCCCAACCCGCACGCG
>CAYSZC010000039.1:0-8886 GCA_964435345.1 uncultured Thermotogaceae bacterium | reverse complement strand
GCGAGAGAGCGGGAATCCGTGAGCCGAAGGCCCGCGGACCCGAGCGCGGCCCTGGGTTTCCCACACGGGCGGCAGCCCGCGCGGCGTGTGGTCCCATCGGCAAGGTCGGCCGACGCTTCTGACGGATTGCCGGCGGTTGGTTTTTGCGGGGCGAGCGCGGGGGAGCTATAGTCGAAGAGGTCAATGGACGACTCGCTTGATGTCGTGGTTCTGGCGGCGGGCAAGGGGACGCGTATGCGGTCCCGCCGCCCCAAGGTCCTCCATTCCCTGTGCGGCCTTCCCTTGCTTGAACACGTTCTTCGTGTGGCCCGCGGGATCTCCCCGGCGCGGCTCGCGGTCGTCGTGTCCCACGGTGCGGACGAGGTTCGCGCGGCGTTCGCCGGTCTCGACCTGGCGTTCGTGGACCAGGGGGCGCCCCGCGGCACGGGCCACGCCGTCCTCGCGGCGCGGGAGGCGGTGGCCTCGGGCACGTTCCTCGTCCTCCCCGGCGATGTCCCGCTCGTCCCCCCGGACGCCCTGCGCGCGCTCGTGCAGTTCCATCGGGAGTGCAAGGCCACGGTCTCTCTCCTCGCGATGGCGCCATCCGATCCTGGCCCCTACGGCCGCGTGGCGCGGGGCGAGGATGGCCGGCCGCTGCGGATCGTGGAGTTCGGAGACGCCACGGCGGATGAGCTCGCGCTCCGCGAGGTCAACTCCGGGATCTGGTGCCTCAGCAACACGCCTGCCCTGTGGCGGGCCCTGGCGAGCCTCTCCACCACCAACGCGAAGGGCGAGCTCTACCTCACCGACCTCGTGGCGGTTTTCTCCCGGCAGGGGAAGGCCGCCGCCCTCCGCTGGCCGTGCGCGGACGACCTGCGGGGGGTCAACGACCGGCAGGACCTCGCTCAGGCCGAGCATCTGCTTCGGCAGCGGATTCTCGCTGCGTGGATGCTCGACGGGGTCACGGTGGTGGACCCATCCGCGGTCTATCCGTCGCTCGATGCCGCGGTCGGGGAGGACACGATCCTCCACCCCGGCACCCACTTCGTCGGGCGAACCGTGGTCGGAGCGGGCTGTACCGTCGGCCCGAACGCCCACCTCGTGGACGCTCGCATCGGGGATGGGGCGAGGGTGTGGTACTCGGTGATCGAACAGGCGGAAGTGGGGCCGGAGGCGAGCATCGGCCCGTACGCCCATCTCCGCCCGGGGGCGCGGATCGGCAGGCGAGCGAAGGTCGGGAACTTCGTCGAGGTCAAGGAGTCCACGCTCGGGGACGGGGTCAAAGCCGGGCATCTCGCCTACATCGGCGATGCCGAGATCGGGGCGGGGGCGAACATCGGGGCCGGGGCCATCACCTGCAACTTCCAACCTGGCCGGAAGGGAAAATTCCGCACCGAGGTCGGGCCGGGGGCGTTCATCGGCAGCAACGTCTGCCTGATCGCGCCGATCAGGATTGGCGAAGGGGCGGTGGTGGGGGCGGGGTCGGTGATCACCCGCGATGTCCCGCCGTACGCCCTGGCCCTGGGACGGGCCCCCGAAGTGGTGAAGCCCGGCTGGGCTCGTTCGGAGAGCGAAGGAGGGGAAGGCCATGCCTAGACAAATGGCAGTGGATGAAGTCCGGATCCTTTCGGGGAGAGCGAACCTGCCCCTGGCTCAGCTCATCGCAGAGATCTTGGGGGTCGAGCTGTGCGAGGCCGATGCCCCGCGCGTAAGCAGTTGCAGCCACGCCCCGGGCCGGTTTCCCGACGGCGAGGTCCGCGTGCAGATCCAGCAGACGGTGCGGGGGAAGGACGTGTTCGTGATCCAGCCTACCTCCCCGCCGGTGAACGATCACCTGATGGAACTGCTGGTGATGGTGGATGCCTTGCGGCGGGCGTCGGCCCGCGAGATCTGCGCCGTGATTCCCTACCTCGGTTACGCCCGCCAGGACCGGAAGATGACGGGGCGGGTCCCCGTCTCCGCGCGGTTGGTGGCCGACCTCCTGGAGGCGGCGGGGGTGGACCGGGTGCTCACGATGGACCTCCACGCCGGACAAATCCAGGGCTTCTTCAACGTGCCCCTCGACCACCTCCGTCCGGACCGCCTGGTCGCCAAGTACATCTACGACAACCACCACGATTGGCTCCAAGACCTGACCGTGGCCTCCCCGGACGTGGGAGGCGTGTGGCGGGCCCGCCGGATGGCCAAGCGCCTGGGCGAGCTCGTCAAAGGGGACGGGGAGCTTCCGCTGGCCGTGGTGGTGATGCAGCGCGACGAAGACCGAAAACGCGTCGTGGTCGAGGACGTGATCGGCACCGTTTCCGGGCGGGACGTGTTGCTCGTGGACGACATCCTCACGAGCGGCACGACCCTTGTCGCGGCGGCGGAAGAGGTTCGGAAGGAGGGGGCGAAGAGGGTTTTCGCCGCCTGCACCCACGGGGTGTTCGCGACCGGCGCGCTGGAGATCCTCGACACCCCGTGGTTGCAGCGGGTGCTCGTGACCGATACCATTGCCCACCGCGACGAGGTCCGAACGGCCCCCCAGATCGAGATCGTGTCGGTGGCCGAGTTTTTCGCGGACGCGATTCGCCGAATTCACTGCCACGAGTCGATGACCGACCTCTTGGCATACATGCCAACGTGAGTTAAAGGAGGAACTGGATGATGGTGAATGCAGCGCGGCGGCCCCTCACCGTGAAGGCGGGGGCCCTTCGCCGCCAGGGGTTCGTCCCGGCCGTGCTTTACGGCGCCCATATCGCTTCGCTACACGTGTCCATTCGCGAGAAGGACCTCCTGAACCTGCTCGATCACGTGACCCGCTCCACGCCGGTCGAGGTGAAGGTGGACGGGAAGGACACGTACCGCGTCTTCCTGAAGGACATCCAGGTTCATCCCATCACCCAGCGGTTCCTCCATCTCGATCTCTACGTGGCCGATCCGGATCGTCCCCTCGAGATGCAGGTCCCGGTTCGTTTCCGGGGCACGGCCCGCGGGATCAAGGACGGCGGGATCTTGGAGGCGGTGCACGCCTACATCCCGGTCCAGGCAAAGCCTGCGCTGATGCCGGCCCGGATCGAGTTGGACGTGTCGGATCTCGGCGTTGGAGACTCCATCCTCGTCAAGGACATCCCGTGGGCGGAGGGTGTCCAGCCCTTGCCGCCGCCCGAGGACGCGGTCGTGGCCGTGGTCGCGCGGCGGGCGCTCGAGGTGGAGGCCCCGGTGGCGGAGGAGGCCGTGGTGGCCGCGCCGGCGGAGGGCGAGGAAGCGGAAACGGAAGAGAAGCCGGCGGGAGGAGAGAAAGCCGCGGCTTGAGGGCCGTCGTCGGGCTCGGGAACGTCGGGTCAGAATACGCGGCCACGCGCCACAACGTCGGGTTTTGGACCGTCGAACGGCTCCTGCCTCGCTGCCGGTGGCGGCGCAATGCCCATCCGTGGGGAGAGGTGTACCGGGCGAAGGCCGGGCTCCTCCTGCGGCCGCTCACCTACATGAACCGATCCGGGGACGCCGTGCGCGAGCTCCTGTCCAAGTTCGCCTTGTTCCCGCACGACATCCTCGTCGTCTACGACGACGCGGACCTCCCGGTCGGGGTCCTGCGGCTGCGGGGCGGCGGGGGTCCCGGGACGCACCGCGGGATGAGGTCCATCCTCGCGGCGGTGGGGACGGATAACGTGCCCCGGCTCCGGATCGGGATCGGTCGGCCGGCGGAGGGCGGGGACTGGGCCGGGCATGTCCTCTCTCCCCCGCCCCCCGAGGAGGTGGAAGCCCTCGCCCACGGAGTGGACCTCGCCAGCGAACTGGCGTGGGCCTTCCTCAGCGACGGCCTCTCCGCGGCCCTGGACCGTTTCTCCCGCGAGAGCAGCCCGCGTATAATGTGACTGGAGGTCCCCGATGTACGAGAAGTTCTCCAAGGAATCCATGAAGCTGTTGGCCGCATCCCAGGAGGAAGCCGGGGAGTGGCGCCACCGGTACGTGGGAACGGAGCATCTCCTCCTCGCGGCGGTGCGCCTGGAGGGATCGCGCGTCGCCCGGTTCCTCGATGGGAAAGGGCTCAACTACGACCGAATCGCCCGGTTCGTCGAGCGCCAGAAGGGCCGCGGCAAGCTCCACGTGTCGGCCGACGAACTCGAGCCCACCCAGCGGCTGCGGCGGGTGATGAAGCTCGCCTACGAGGAGGCGCGGCGGGAAGGGGTGGACGCGATCGAGCCGGAGCACCTCATGCTGGGGATCCTCCGCGAGGGGGAGTGCACGGCGGCGGAGATCCTCCGCACCCAGGGGGTTGACCTCCGCTCCGCGCGCGAGCACTTCTCCCCCAGCCGGCGGGGCGGCGTGCGGGTGAGGACGAGCCAGGGCCGCCTTCCCGGGGAGCTCGGGGAGTTCGGGAGGAACCTCGTCGAAGAGGCCGCCAGCGGGGCCCTCGATCCAGTCATTGGCCGGGATCGCGAACTGGAGAGGGTCGTGGAGATTCTGTGCCGGCGCAAGAAGAACAACCCGGCCTTGATCGGGGAGTCCGGAGTCGGCAAGACCGCGATCGTGGAGGGGTTGGCCCAGAAGATTGCCACCGGCGACGTGCCCTCCGCCCTTGCCCAGAAGGAGATCGTGGAGCTGGACATGGCCGGGATCGTGGCCGGCACGAAATACCGCGGCGAGTTCGAGCAGCGGTTGAAGACGATCCTGAACCACGTCATGAACGCGGAGAACATCATCCTGTTCATTGACGAGCTCCAGACCGTGGTCGGCGCGGGCGGGGCCGAAGGGGCGATTGACGCCTCGGCCATCCTCAAACCGCCGCTGGCCTCCGGGGCCCTCCAGTGCATCGGCACGGCGACCCCCGACGACTACCGGAAGTCCGTCGAGAAAGACCCGGCCCTCAAGCGTCGGTTCAAGACCGTGTACGTGGACGAGCCTTCGGTGGAGGATGCGGTCAAGATTCTGCACGGGCTGCGGCATCGGTACGAGGAACACCACGGGGTGCAGATCACGGACGACGCCCTGTGGCAGGCGGCGCGGCTCGCCGACCGCTACATCACCGATCAGTTCCTTCCGGACAAGGCGATTGACTTGATTGACGAAACGGCGGCCAAGGTCCGCCTGGCGGCTACCGAGCTTCCCGCGGAGGCGCGGGAGATCCTCGAGGAGGTCACCACGCTCGAGGACGAGGAAGAGGCCGCTGTGGCCGATCAGAACTACGAACTTGCCGCCAAGCTTCGGGATCGGCGGGCATCCAAGGTGGAGAAGTTGAAGCGATTCGAGGAGGAGGGGCGCGAGCCGACGGTGCCTGTAGTGGGCGGAGAGCGTGTCGCCGCGACCGTGTCCTCCTGGACCGGGATTCCCATTCGGCATCTCCAGGAGGAGGACACGGCTCGCCTCGTGCACATGGAGGAGAAGATCCACGAGCGGTTGGTGGGCCAGGACGAGGCGGTGAAATCGGTGGCCCGGGCCATCCGCCGCGCCTACGCCGGGATCAAGGACCCCCGCCGTCCGATCGGTTCGTTCCTGTTCCTCGGCCCGACGGGTGTGGGGAAGACGGAGCTGGCACGCACGCTGGCCGGGTTCCTGTTCGGGGATGACGACGCGCTGATCCGCATTGACATGTCGGAGTACGTGGAGCGGTTCGCCGTGTCCCGCCTCGTGGGGGCCCCTCCCGGGTACGTGGGGTACGAAGAGGCCGGGCAGCTCACCGAGGCCGTGCGCCGCCGGCCCTACTCCGTGGTCCTGTTCGACGAGATCGAGAAGGCCCACCGCGACGTGTTCAACATCCTGCTCCAGGTGATGGACGATGGGATACTCACCGACTCCCAGGGGAGGAAGGTGGACTTCCGCAACACCGTGCTCATCATGACCTCCAACGTGGGGAGCAAGCTGATCGTGGATCGGACCGGCGTCGGGTTCAGCACCGCGGACATCGAGTCCGAACAGGCGTACCGGGACATGAAGTCCCGGGTGATGGGCGAGGTGCGCAAGGAGTTCTCGCCGGAGTTCTTGAACCGGCTCGACGACGTGATCGTGTTCCATTCCCTCACCCGGGAACAGGTGAAGGAGATCGCCGAGATCCTCATCGGTCAGCTGCGGAACCGCCTGCGCGAGGAGCACACGATCGAGCTGGCGATCGAACCCTCGGCGTGGGAGATCATCGCCGAGCGAGGGTACGACGAGAAGTACGGGGCCCGCCCGATGGGGCGAGCGATCGAGCGGTTGCTCGAGGATCCGATTGCGGAGCGCATCCTGACCAAGGAGTTCCCTCCGGGGAGCAGGGTCGTGGCCGAGGCTCAGGACGGGGAGATCGCGGTGCGGACGGAGTAGATGCCCTACCGCTGCCGGGAGTGCGGCTACCGGTCCCCGAAGTGGCTGGGCCGGTGCCCCCAGTGCGGGCGGTGGGAAACGTTCGAAGAAGCGGGGGAGGGAGCGAGCGCCGTGGCCGCGGGGGGGGAGCCCCCGCGGACCCTTTCCGAGGTCCCCAGCGTTGCCGGGGAACGCCGGGCCACGGGGATGCCGGAGGTGGACCGCGTGCTGGGCGGTCTCATCCCCGGGGCGGTGGTCCTGTTTGGAGGGGAACCCGGGGTCGGGAAGTCCACCCTCCTTCTCCAGCTCGCCTCCCGGCTCTCCTCTCGGTACGGGAAGGTCCTCTACGTTTCCGGCGAGGAGGCCGCGGCCCAGATCAAGCTGCGCGCCGAGCGGCTCGGCCTTGCCGCGCCCACCCTCTACGTGCAGGCCGAACAAGAACTCCTGGCGATCGTCCGCGCGGTGGAGGAGATCGAGCCCACCGTGCTCGTGGTGGACTCCCTCCAGACCGTGCTCGCCCGCCCGGACGGGGGCGAGATCGGGAGCCTCGTCCAGGTACGGGAGGCCGCCGCGCACCTCGCGCGCCTGGCCAAGGGCCTGGGGATGGTCACGTTCCTCGTGTCCCACATCACCAAGGGCGGCGAGTTTGCCGGCCCGAAGACGGTCGAGCACCTCGTGGACGCGGCGGTGCAGCTCGAAGGGGTGCGGGAAGGGGACCTGCGCCTCCTTCGCTGCGTGAAGAACCGGTTCGGGTCCACCGCCGAGGTCGCGGTGCTGCAAATGGGGGCGTCCGGCCTCACAGAAGTTGCGAACCCTTCACTGTTTTTTGTGTCCCAGGACCGGGCGCCCAAGCCAGGGGCGGCGATCGTCCCCGTGCTCGAGGGGTCGCGGACACTCCTCGTCGAGATCCAGGCCCTCGTCGCCCCGGGGGGAGGGTACGGCCCGCCGCAGCGCCGCACGGCAGGCCCCGATCTGAACCGGGCCGCGGTGCTCCTAGCCGTGATCGAGAAATACCTTGGGGTGCACGTTCGGGCGATGGATGTGTACCTCGCCGTGGCCGGGGGACTCGAGGTACGGGAGCCCGCGGCCGACCTCGGCGTGTGCGCGGCGATCCTGGGGAGCTTGCGGAACCGGGTCATCCCGGCGGACACCGTGGTGCTGGGGGAGGTGGGGCTGTCCGGGGATATCCGTCCCGTGAGGAAGGGACCAGAGCGCCTCCAGGAGGTGGCGAAGCTCGGTTTCGCCCGGGCGGTGGCGCCGAAAGGACCGCTCCCCAAGCGCCTATCCTTGGAGGTGGTTCAGTCGCAGACGCTCGAGGAGGCGATCGAGGCCCTAGGCCTGACCTGACATGAGAGGGAAGAAGGATCCGCGGCAGGAGTTCCTGCGACGCACCGCGCCGGGCACGCCGCTGCGGGAAGCGGTGGATCGCATCGTGCAGCTCGGGCGGGGTGGCCTCATCCTCGTCGCCGACCGCGAAATCGCGAGCCCTCACATTGCCGCCGGGTTCGAGTTGAACGCCCCGTTCACCCCGCAGGCGATCGGGGAGCTGTCGAAGATGGACCGCGCGGTCGTGGTGGACGAGGATCTGCGCACGATCCTGTACGCCAATGCCCATCTCGTCCCCAACCCGACGATCCCGTCCCAAGAGACGGGAACCCGGCACCGGGTAGCGGAGCAGATGGCGAGAGAGTTGGAGCGGCTGGTGATCGCCGTGTCCGAGGAGCGGCGCCAGGTGACCCTGTTCCATGGGGAGTGGCGGTACGAGATCCAAGAGATCCAGACCCTTCTCACCCGGGTCTCCCAGGGGTTGCAGATTCTGGACCGGTATCGGCGGGAGCTGCGCGACCTCCTCACCGAGCTTGCCCCGTTGGAGTTCGAGCGGCGGGTGTTCCCGTCCCAGGTGGCCGCGGTTCTGCAGCGCATTCTGTACATGGCCGATCTGGATCGCGACGTGAACCGCACCTTGATCGAGCTGGGGGGCCACCGCGAGCTGCCCGAACGACACCTGAGCGCCCTCATGCGCGGGGTTCGCGAGGAAATGGAGCTCCTCGTGCGGGACTTCAAAGCCGATCCCCGGCCGGCCGAGGAGATCGTGGAGGATCTCCTTGCCTTGACCCCGGAGGATGCGCTCCGGCCGGATGCGGTCTTGCGGCCGCTGGGGCTGGCGACGGACCAGGACATCGAAGAGCCGCTCCCGTCGCGGGGGTACCGCCTGCTGTCCAAGATCCCGCGGCTTCCCATCTCCGTGATCGAGCGGCTGATCGAGGAGATCGGGACCGTGGATAAGGTCTACCGTGCCTCGCGGCGGCAACTCGATCGGGTGAAGGGGATCGCCGAGGCCCGCGCCCGGGCAATCGAGTTCGGGCTAGGCCGGTTCAAGAACGGGTACACGGCGACAATGGACGGGTTCTGACACTTCGGTTACCGGTTGGCCGGTGGCCAGTTAGGGCGCGGTGTGCGTTGAGATGAAAGAGAGGAGCGAACATGAGCGAACTGGAGCGGATCGAGCAGGCAGCACAGGCATTGGCAAAGCTGGGCAAGCCCGACGTGGCGGTGGTGCTCGGCTCCGGGCTGTCCGAGGTGTTCCCCCTGGAGGGGGAGCGGGGGCTGCCGTTCACGAAGATCCCGGGGTTCCCTGCCCCGTCCGTG
>CAYSZC010000038.1:0-8989 GCA_964435345.1 uncultured Thermotogaceae bacterium | reverse complement strand
AGCGGGAATCCGCGTGCCGAAGCCCGCGTACCGTAGGTCCGCGGACCCCGGGGATCTCACACAGGCTGCTAGCGGTGAGCTGTACGTGCAATCTCGTCCTCGGTGGCGGCGATGGCCTCGGTCAACGGGACGACGCGACCAGCGGCCAAGTCCACGAACGCTTCGTCCAGCGACCTCCGGAACGTGGGCTCGTGCAGCATCACCAGATCTTCGATCTCCTCCTCGCTCAGCCCCCGGATGATGGCCACAGGCTTGCCATGGCGGGTGACGAACACGGGCTTGCCGCCCGCTACGGCCCGCAGGATTTCCGAGGTCCGGTCGTGCAACTCCTTCACGCTCACGAAGGGCATATGTATCACATCCTTGCTACGACAGTAGCGCGTTCTGCGGGAGAAGACAACGAGATGCTGATGGGGGCCGACACTGGGGGCAGTGAGCCCGAAGGCAGGGCTCGATCGTCCCGTCTTGCGCGGGCGTCCGGCGAGGTTACAGGCGCGACCTAGAGGAGAAGACGCGGACCAGGGCCACCGCCCAGGCAGCTACTCCCTCACCGCGTCCCAACGAGCCCATCCCCTCGGCGGTGGTCGCCTTCACGGACACTGCGGTCACCTCGCTCGCAAGCGCGGCGGCGATCCGCTCCCGCATCAGCGGGACGTGAGGAGCAAGCATGGGCCGCTCCGCTACGACCACCGCGTCCACTTGCTGGGGGACGTAGCCTTCTTCGGCGAGCAGCGCGACGGTCCTCCGCAGGAGTTCGAGCGAGGAGATGTCCTTGTAGCGGGGATCCCCCACCGGGAAGTGCTGCCCGATGTCGCCCAAGGCCGCGGCCCCGAGCAGGGCGTCGCAGACCGCGTGGAGGAGCGCGTCGGCATCGGAGTGCCCGGCCAGGCCCTGGTCATGAGGGATCTCTACCCCGCCGAGGACGAGCCTGCGCCCGGGAACGAAGCGGTGGAAGTCAATCCCCAGACCTACTCGGACGTCCATGTTCCCCAAGCCTCCTCCACGGTCGCCCGGGCCACGGCGGGGGAGAACCCGCGCCGCAGGAGGAACGATCCGGCCCGGCACTCGGCGACCTCGCGGGTCAGGCCGCGCCACAGCGGAAGCCGTCCGGTCAGGGCCCGACGGGCCAGGTCCTCTTCGGACAAGTCCGGGGACGCGGCGCGAGCCGCTTCCGCCGCCAGCGGGCCGTCCACCCCCCGCTCGTGGAGCTCCTTCGTGAGGAGCTGACGGGAACAGGGTCGGGACAGGAGCCGATCCTCGGCGTAGAGACGGGCGAACAGGCGGTCGTCCACGATCCCGGCATCCTGGGCGCGGGCCACCGCGGCCCGCGTGGTCTCGGGCGAGAACCCCTTGCGGGTGAGGCGCTGGTGGAGCTCGGCCACCGTTCGGGGACGGTGGGCTACGAGGCGTTCGAGGTACGCCCAGGCCGCGTCCTCATCCGTCGCTCTCACGGGCCTGGGGATCGGGGAGACCCGCCTTCGCCCGGACATCGCGCACGATCTGGTCGGTGATGTCCGGGTTGTCGAGGAGGAACTGGGCGGCCTGCGCCAGCCCCTGGCCGAGGCGGGCGTCGTTGTAGGAGTACCACGAGCCGGAGCGGGTGACCACGCCCTGGTCTACGCCACTGTTGATCGCGTCCCGCTCCCGCACGATGCCCAGGCCGTAGATCACGTCGAAGCTGGCCTCCCGGAACGGGGCGGCCACTTTGTTTTTCACCACCCGCACGTGGGCCTTCATTCCTACCCGATCGTCGCCCTCGGCGATCTTTCCCTCGGCCCAGATGTTCATCCGCACCGAGGCGTAGAACTTGAGGGCCCGGCCGCCAGAGGTGGTCGTGCCCGGTCCCCACGGCCCGGACTGGATCGTGGACCGGATCTGGTTCACGAAGATCGTCACCGTCTTCGACTGGGAGATCGCCGCGGCCAGCTTGCGCATCGCCTGGGACATCAGCCGCGCCTGCAGGCCGACCTGGGCGTCTCCCATCTGGCCTTGGAGTTCGGCCTCCGGCACGAGCGCGGCCACCGAGTCCACGGCGATGATGTCCACCGCACCGGACCGCACGAGCTGCTCCATGATCTCCAGGGCCTGCTCCCCCGAACTGGGCTGGGACAGGAGGAGGTGGTCGAGATCCACGCCGATCGCTCGGGTGTAGCGCGGGTCCAGGGCGTGCTCGGCGTCAATGAACGCCGCCGTGCCGCCCAGCTTCTGCGCCTCGGCGACGATGTGCAGGGCGAGCGTGGTCTTGCCCGAGGCCTCCGCCCCGAAGATCTCCACCATTCGTCCCCGTGGGACCCCGCCCACGCCGAGGGCCATGTCCAGGGCGAGCGACCCGGTGGGGATCACGTCCACGTTCGTGGTCACGGAGTCCTCCCCGAGCCACATGATCGCGCCCTCGCCGTAGGACTTCTGGATCTGCTTCAAGACGTTGTCGAGCACTTCTCGCTTGCCCATAGACCGCCTCCACGGCAATGGTAAGGAGTGACGCGCCAAGTGGCAAGGCGCCGGAGGTGGTTTCGGACAGGGGCCGTCGTTGGGCAACCTCGAGACATCGCGAAGAAACGTCGCGCGAGGCCGTCGCCAGATGGCGAAACCTGTTTGATCAGCTAGAATCTAGCTTACGATGGAACGGGAGCGCTACCTCAACACGTCGCTAGCCAAGGCATTGGGCGTGCTGGACCTGTTCAACGGGGCGCCGAATGGGCTGACGTTGACCGAGGTCGCCCGGGCGATGGGGGCTCGCCCGGGGAGCATCTACCCTATCGTGCATACGTTGCAGCGATTCGGATACCTCGATCGAGAAGAGGAGACGAAGCGGTACCGACTGGGGTTGAAGTTCCTCGTCCAAGCCCACCACATCCTCGGCTCCCTGGATATCCGCGAGCAAGCCAAGCCCGTGCTGCGCCAGTTGGCCCGGGAGATCGGGGCCAACGCCCACCTCGCGATCCTCTATGAGGACGAGGTGTTGTACCTGGACCGGGAAGAGGCCGCGCCGAGCGTGGTCTTCCCGTCGGTGATCGGCCGGCGGGTTCCGGCGCACTGTACGGCGCTGGGAAAGGTCCTCCTGGCCCATACCCCGGAGGTGGCCGAACGGGTGTTGAGCATGGGGTCGCTCCCGGCCCTGACCCCCCGGACGCTCACCGACCCGGAGGTGATCCGGCGGGAGTTGGCAGGGGTGGTGGCGCGGGGGCACGCCGTGGATTGGGAGGAATTTCACGAGGGGAACGTCTGTCTTGCCGCCCCGGTGCGGAGCTATCGTGGGCGGGTGGTCGCCGCCATCTCCGTGTCTCTAGTGAAGACCCGCCTCGATCGCGAGCCCCTCGAGGGAGTAGTCCGCGCTGTGGTGGCCGGGGCACAGGAAGTCTCCCGGGCGATGGGATACGCGCCCGAAGCACCGGCTTCCTGATCCTGTCTTGGTCTACTCGGGCCGGGCGGGAACCTCCTGTCTGCCCCCCGAGCGCGTCCCTTCGTCGGGGTTCCCCGTCGGTCTCAAGTCGCGGAGGTTGACGCTGTGGGGGCGGAGGTCTATGATTGGTTGAAAGCGGGTTACGCATAGTAAAACATGGCGGTGAAGAGATAGTCACCTCGGGATGGGCCGCGTTGGTGGAACCGTCGGAGCTGTTCTCACCGCACCGCAATGCGATGCCGGAGGATGGCGATGAGTCGCGGGCCGAGTTCCTCAACTATGGTCGGGAAGGCGCCGGGGTGTGGCCCCTACCCCGGCACCCGCTTTCGCGAGGTGCGGGTCCTCGGTGGCGGGGCAAAGAGCGATCTATGGAACCAGGTCAAAGCCGATGTTCTTGGTATCCCGTATGCTCGGGTGACTCAACAGGAACCCGCAATCCTCGGTAGCGCGATCATAGCTGGGACTGCAGTGGGCTTGTTCTCCGATCTGGCGGAGACCTCCCAGCGCTTTGTGGAGGGGCGCGGGAGGATCGAGCCCCGGGCACAACACCACGCGTACTATCGCGAGTATGCGGAGGCATACATCCGCCTGCGGGAAAGTCTCCTGGGAAGCTATCGGGACCTGGACGCGTTACGGGGGCTAAGCCCGCCTGGGTCTGGCATGGGGGCCGCCGCGCGCGCCAGGGGCCACAACGGAAACAGAGCACATGGAGAGGTGGTGTAAGGCATGGAACCGTTCAACAGCTACCTGGATCTCTCCACGGGGGAGATCCTGTCCTGCACCAGCGTCGTGGTCCGACGCGTCAGCGATATGGACGGCATGTACCGGGATCGTGAGGCGACCCGACGGGCGATCTGCGAGGGAAACCCTGTGGTGTATAGGGTGTTCAACGTGCCGGTGCCGGAGGAGTGCGGCCACCTCCAGCACTGTGCAAGCATCATCTCTCCGGGCAAGGTCGGGGACGAGTACCACATGACCAAGGGACACTTCCACGCGCGGAGGGACACCGGTGAGATCTACCTGGGGCTGCAAGGGGCGGGGAAGCTCCTCCTCCAGGACGAAGACGGCGGGGCGGAAGTACTGGACATGAAGCCGGGGAGCGTCTCCTATATCCCGCCCCATTGGGCTCACCGGACCGTCAACATCGGGAAGGTACCCTTGGTCTTCTTCGCCGTTTATCCCGGGGAAGCGGGACACGACTACGGAAGCATCGAAGACAAGGGGTTCGCCCAACTGATCGTTGAGCGGGGAGGAAAACCTGTGGTCGTTCCCAATCCGAGCTATAGGTGAAGCTCGGGAGAGTGCCGGTGGAGCGTTGGGGAAGGGGGCAGACGATGTTCGGCGGGGGCTATGAGGGCAAGACGCTGCGGATAGGCCTGACGGACGAGCGGGTCGAGGTTGCGCCGTTGGACGAGGGGAGAGTGAAGCTGTTCCTCGGCGGCCGGGGCATGGCGGCGCGGGTCTACTACGACAAAGTGGGGCCTGGCGTGGCGCCCCTCGCTCCCGACAACGTACTCGTCTTCTTCACCGGACCCCTGACGGGCGCTCCCGCGCCGGCGACGACCAAAGCGGAGGTTGTGACCAAGTCGCCGGAGACCGGATTCTATCTCTGCAGCAACGCGGGAGGCCACTTCGGACCCCATCTGAAGTTCTGTGGTTATGATGGGCTCATCCTCGAGGGCCGGGCGCCGCGGCCCTGCTACATCAGCATCGAGGACGGCGTCGTTTCCCTCCGGGAAGCGGATGACCTGTGGGGAAAGAAGACCACGGAGGTCAACGAGATACTCGCGGAGAGACATCGCTGTCGGACCGAGCAAGTGGTCTCCGCCGGACCGGCTGCGGAGAGAGGAGTGGTCATCTCTTCCCTCCAGGTGGGTGACCGCAGCTTCGGGCGAGGGGGCGCGGGCGCCGTACTGGCATCGAAGAACGTCAAGGCCATCGTGGTGCGTGGCGCCGGCAAGGTGCAAGTAGCGGATCCGGAGAAGTTCCAGGAAGCGGCCCGCGAGGCGACGAAGCATGCCCGGGCGACGAAGGCCACCCACCATAAGTATGGAACAGCCCAATACACCGGACCCATGAACGAGCTCGGGGCATACTCCACTCGGAACTTCCAAACCGGCGTGTTCGCGGAGTACAGGAACATCTCGGCCGAGGCACTGAAGAGCGAGTACTTCGTAAGAAACAAGGGATGCTACCGCTGCCCGGTGGCCTGTGCGCAGTACTGCGAGGTCCGCGAGGGGAAGTACAAGGGCGCAGGCAGCGATCCCGAGTACGAGACGATCGGCGCCCTCGGCGGCCAGTGTGGCGTCTCCGACCTGGCGGCCATCATCGCCGGAAACATGCTGTGCGATGAGTACGGAATAGACACGATGTCCGTAGGAACCTTGATCGCTCTGGGCATGGAGTTGTTCGAGAAGGGCATCATCAGTGAACGGGATACCGGAGGGATCGAACTCGTCTTCGGCAATGCCGAGGCCATGGTCGAGATGATCAAAGCCACCGCCGAGAGGCGGCACTTCGGCGATCTCATTGCCCGTGGCATGCGGGGGATGGAGGAGAGATTCCCCGAACACACGGACATCATGATGCACGTGAAGGGTCTCCCTCTCGCCGCCTACGACCCCCGCGCATTCTACGGAAATGCCCTCACCTACGGCACCTCTAGTCGCGGCGCCTGCCACAATGTAGGAGGCTGGAGCATCAGGGCCGAGTTGCTCACGAAGGACGCCGACCGGTTCGCCGTGGAGGGGAAGGGGCGCCTCATCAAGGAGCTGCAAGATACGCGGGCCTACATAGACTCTCTGGGCATCTGTACCGTAGTGCGCAGCGGATATGGCTTCACCGAGCACCCCCACGGGCGTGTCTTGGAGCATCTCACGGGCCTTGAGCTCACACAGGAGCTCATGACAATTGGGGAGCGGATCTACACACTAGAGAGGCTGATCCTTAATCGGGAGGGATGCACCCGGGAGGACGATCGGCTTCCGGGGAGATTGATGAAAGAGCCACTTCCGGAAGGGCAGGCCCAAGGCCACGTGATGGACGAAGAGAAGTACAACCGAATGCTGGATGAGTACTACGCCGTCCGGGGATGGGACGAACAGGGCCGCCCAACGCCGGAGAAGCTCAGCGAGCTGGGGTTGGGTGATCTGGGTGCCGTGTGAGGTATGGGTCAAGTACTTCGCCCCGATCCGAGACAAGACCGGGCGTGACGAGGACAGGATCGAGCTGGACGAAGGAGGGCGGCTTCGGGACCTCCTCCGCCTCGTCGCAGGACGGTACGGGGTTGATGACCCCCTGATGGCCAGCTGCCTCGTCACCATCAACGGGAGGGGGGCCTCTCAGCTTGCCGGAGCCAACACCGAGCTCCACGCCGGAGACCGGATCTGTTTCCTGCCTCTTCTGTCGGGAGGCTAATGGCGATGAGGGTCCTGATCACGCCGCGCTCCTTTGCCAAGACTGACCCGACTCCTCAGATCATGCTGGAAGAGGAAGGCCTGGAGACGTTGCGCCATCCGGGGGAGAAGCCCCTGGAGGAGGACGAACTGACCCAACTCCTGGCCGGCGTTGACGGGGTGATCATCGGCGTAGATCGGCTAAGCGGGGGGGCGATCCGGGCGGCCGATTCGCTCCGCGCCATCTCGAAGTACGGCGTTGGTTTCGACAACATTGACATCGGCGCCGCGACCGAGCGCGGGATCCCGGTGACCGTCACGTCGGGGGCCAACGCTGCCTCCGTGGCCGACCTCACCGTGGGGTTGATGCTGGCCGTGGCGCGACGGATACCGTTTGCGGACCGGCTTGTCCGGGATGGGTCCTGGTCGCGCGTGGTGGGGCGAGAGATATGGGGGAAGACCCTGGGATTGGTCGGCCTCGGCACGATCGGACGTCAGGTGGCGAGAAGAGCTTCGGGGTTCGACATGAAGATGCTGGCCTTCGATCAGCATCGTGACGCGGCATTCGCGGCCCAGTATGCGATCGAATACGCGGAGCTAGACGACCTGCTTGCTCGGTCGGACTTCGTCAGCGTTCACCTCCCGTTGACTGACTCCACGCGCGATCTGATTGGGGAAGCCGCGTTCACGAAGATGAAGCGCGATGCCTTCCTCGTCAACACCGCCCGGGGCGGCATCGTTGACGAGAGGGCCCTCGTGCAGGCCTTGAAGGCGGAGAAGATCGCGGGTGCAGCGCTCGACGTGTACGCTGAGGAGCCGCCGACAGATGAGGAGCTGAGGCAGCTTCCCAACGTGGTGCTGACCCCCCACATGGGCGCCCACACCGAGGAGGCGATCAGCAACATGGGGCGCCAGGCCGCGCGCAATCTGCTTGACGCCCTCCGTGGAACGCTCGATCCCGATGTTGTGGTGAACAAGGAAGTGCTGAAAGACCGGAGGCGAAGCGAATGGTGACCGTGCTGCCGGTGGAAGAGCTTACGGAGGAGGCGTTCCGGCTCGAGGCCGGCACGGGGATCTTTCTCCGGGAAGGCGCATGGCACTGGATCCCCGTCCCGCTTCAGGCAAGCGTCCGTCTGCTCGTGATCTTCCGAACGGGAACCCCGGATGAGGACCTGGACGTCAGGGACCTTCAGGAAACGCATGGGATCAGCTTCAGGATCGCCCTGTGACGGCCCCGGAGGGGATAGGAGCAACGCGCTTCCCGCGGGCGCACGTGACGAAGCGCAGGCAAGAGAGCCCCTCATGAACCGAATCGGGATCTACTACGCTTACTGGGAACGCGACTGGGCAACGGATCTCGTCGTCTATCCGCCCCGAGCCGCTCGATTGGGGTTTGACGTCTTGGAGGTCAAGCTCAGCGAGATCGTCGCGATGCCGGCCCACCAGAGGGCGGAGTTCCAGAGAGCAGGTCGCGAGCACGGGATCGAGATCACATTCTGTGACGGACTCGCCCAGGGGCACGACATCTCCTCTCCCGACCCCTCCGTTCGCGCGCGGGGCATCGAGCACATCAGACGCGGGCTGGACGTGATCCATGAGATGGGGGGAACCGTTCTCGGAGGGATCATCTACGGGGCCTGGAACCCGCCGGCAGCGAAGGAACCGGCCAAACACGATCACCTCCAGCGAAGCGCGGAGAGCATGCGCGCGATCGTGACGACAGCAGAGGACCTTGGGATAACGTGCAACGTGGAAGTCGTGAACCGGTTCGAGCAGTTCATGCTGAATACATGTGCCGAGGCGATTGAGTACGTGAAGCTGGTGGAGAGCCCGCTCCTGAAGATCATGCTGGACACCTTTCACATGAACATCGAGGAGGACAGCATTCGTGGTGCGGTCGTGCTGGCCGGGAAGGATCTGGGGCATCTGCACATCGGCGAGACCAATCGCCGTCCGCCCGGCCAGGGGCGCTTCCCGTGGCCCGAGCTCGCTGGGGCCCTGCGGGAGATAGCTTATCCGGGTCGTATCGTGATGGAACCGTTCGTCCTGTCTGGCGGGGAAGTAGGCCGGGACATCCGCGTGTGGCGGGACATGGGCACGGACCGGGATCCCGATGAGGAGGCACGTCGGGCGCTTCTGTTCACCCGCGGCCTGCTCTCCTCCGCGTCGCCCGCCGCGTAGTTCAGCGGCG
>CAYSZC010000037.1:0-9265 GCA_964435345.1 uncultured Thermotogaceae bacterium | reverse complement strand
CGTGCCATCCTTCGTGCCCTTGGTGGTGCAGAGAACGTCGAGGACACCCGGCCGATTGAAGAGCCCACCACAACGGGCACAAAGGACACGAAGAACAACAAGCATGACCTCTGGGGTTGGGAACCCCCAGTCCCTTCGTGCTCTTTGTGCCATCCTTCGTGCCCTTGGTGGTGCAGAGAACGTCGAGAACACCCGGCAGACTGAAGAGCCCACCACAACGGACACAAAGGACACGAAGAACAACAAGCATGAACTTTGGGGTTGAGAACCCCCAGTCCCTTTGTGTCCTTCGTGCCATCCTTCGTGCCCTTGGTGGTGCAGCTCGGGTTTCCTCTGCGACCTCGGCGTTCTCGGCGGTGAAACGGGTTCGGTCAGTCCCCAGTCAGGCGGGCGATCTCGGCCTCGTCCTCGGTCCACTTCGGTCGGACCTTGACGTGGAGGGACAAGAACACCTTGCGGCCGAGGAGGTCCTCGAGCTCGACCCGGGCCTGGGTCCCGATCTCCTTCAGCTTGGCCCCCCGGCTCCCGATGACGATCGCCTTCTGGGAGTCCTTGGCGACGACGATCGTGGCGTAGATCGAGACGAGCGGCGGCGTCTCCCTCTCCTCGATCTCCTCGACCTCCACCGCGGTCGAGTACGGGATTTCCTGATACGTCTCCGCGTACAGCTTCTCCCGCACGATCTCTGCCGCCACGAACGCGAGCGGCCGATCGGTGGTCTCCCCCTCGGGGTAGGCGGGATCGCCTTCCGGTAGATGGCCGATGATCACGGCGAGGGCCCGGTCGAGGTTCGTGCCCCGGGTGGACGAGACTGGCACCATGTCCGAGAAAAGCTCCAGGCGCCCGTAGGCGAGCAGGGTTTCGGGGACGGCGTTCCCCTTGGCTTGGTCGCTCTTGTTCACGAGGAGGATCTTCGGGCAGGGCAGGGTTTGGATCCGGGGCAGCATGATCTCGTCGTAGGCGTCCACGCCGCCGCTGGGCTCGACCATGTACGCGACCGCGTCCACCCCGGCGAGGGAGCGGAACGCCTCGCGCTGGAGATGGGCCGACAGTCGGTTCACCGGCCTGTGCAATCCAGGAGTATCCACGAACACGACCTGGGCCTCGGGGGTGGTGAGGATGCAGCGGATCCGGTTGCGGGTGGTCTGCGGACGTACGGACACGATCACGACCTTGCGCCCCATGACGGCGTTGATGAACGTGGACTTGCCGACGTTCGTCCGACCCACCACGGCCACCGTGCCGACTTTATAGCCCATGGAGACCGATCCTGCCTTCCCGTACCGCGTTCCGGACCCTCTCGATCGCGTCCCCCAGGTACCGGTCCTCCCCCGGCGGGGGCACGAGCTCGGCCAGGGCGGCGTAGGCGGGCCGCGTGGCCGGCGCGAGGTCCTCCTCCCCGGCCAGGGCCACCGCCCACCGCGCGCACACTCCCTCCAGGGCGACCTGGGACAGCACGTTCTCCGCGATGCGCAGGGCCTTCCAGGCCGAGGTGGCGCCCATCGCGTTGTGGTCCTCCTTGCCCCCCGAGGTGGGGATCGAGTCCACCGCCGCCGGGTGGGCCAGAACCTTGTTCTCCGCGCACAACGCCGCCGCCGTGTACTGCAAGAGCATCAGACCGGAGCCAAGGCCAGGTTCTGGGGAAAGGAACGGGGGTAGGCCCCGATCCGTGGTGAGGAGGAGGTTGATGCGCCGCTCGCACGTGGCCCCAAGCTCGGCCAGCGCGATCCCTAGCCACTCTGCGGCGAAGGCGAGCATCTCGCCGTGGAAGTTGCCCCCGGCCAGGGCCGTGCCGCCGCCTTCGGGGAGGATGAGGGGGTTGTCCGTGGCCGCGTTCATCTCCACCCGCAGTCGGCCCTCCACCGCCCACTGGGTCTCCACCACCGGCCCCAGGAGCTGGGGGAGGCAGCGCAGGGAGTATGGGTCCTGAACGTCGTTTCGGTGCGAGTCCGTGAGCGCGCTCGCGGCGAGGAGTTCCCGTAGCCAGGCCGCGACCTGGACCTGTCCTGGGTGCGGACGAGCAGCGTGGATCCGGCGGTCGAGGGCTTCCGCGTGGCCCCGCAGGGACTGGAACGAGAGCGCAGCGATGGCCAGCCCGGCCCGGAACCCTCGCCACCCGTAGGTCCAAGCCAGGAAGAGGAGGCTCAACATGTACGCCGTGCCGTTGAGGAGGGCGAGGCCCTCCTTGGGGGCGAGCGCGGAGAGCGGCGTTAGGCCAGCTTTCTGCAGGGCCTCTGCGCCGGGAAGCTCCTCTCCCTCGAACCGGGCCCGTCCTTCCCCCAGCAGGGGGAGCGCGAGGTGAGCCAGCGGCACGAGGTCCCCGGACGAGCCGACCGACCCTTGCTCCGGGACGAGCGGACACACCTCGGCGTTGAGCATCGCCACGAGGAGTTCCGCTAGCTCCGGCCGAACCCCGGACACCCCTTGGAGGAAAGAGTTCACGCGGAACAGGAGCATTCCCCGCACCGCCGGGTCCGGCAGCGGTCGGCCGACCCCGGTGGCGTGGGAGCGCACCAGGTTCACCTGCAACCGCCCAAGATCCTCGTCCGGGATGCGAACGGTGGACAGGGCCCCGAACCCGGTGTTCACGCCGTAGACAGGATCCCCCCGGGCGAGCAGGGAGCGCAGGGCGTGCTGAGAGGCCTCCACCCTGGCCCGCGCGGGCGAGGCAATGCAGACAGGGGCCGTCTCCAAGATGATCGCCTCCGCGTCCGTCGGCGTCAGGTGTCCATCGAGCTCGATCACAGCGGGTCAGTATAGCCGCACCGTTCGGCGTGGGGAAGCGACGCCGACTCGTATAATCCAGGCATGGACCTCCTCGTGTACGGGATCGGCGAGCTCGCCACCCCCACCGGGTCCAGCCCGCGGGCCGGACTGGCGATGGGGGACCTCACGGTGCTGCGCGACGCGTACGTCCTCATCCGAGAGGGCCGGGTGGCCGCGGTCGGGGCCGGCTCCTGGCCCCGGTTCCACGGACCCCGCCTCGATGCGGAGGGCCGGACGGTGACCCCGGGGTTGGTGGACCCCCACACCCACGCCGTGTTCGCGGGGTCCAGGGTCGCGGAGTTCCTCGCCCGGGCCCGCGGGGAGAAGTACACCGGCGGCGGGATCCTCACCACCGTCCAGGCGGTGCGGGAGGCCCCCGAGGGTGAGCTCGTGCGGCTCGCGCGGCCGCGGCTCCTGCGCATGCTCCAGATGGGCGTCACCACCGTGGAGGTGAAGTCCGGCTATGGCCTGACCACCGCGGACGAGGTCAAGCTGCTGCGCGCGGTGCGCCGACTGTCAGCGGAGTTGCCGTTGACCCTCGTCCCCACGTTCATGGGCGCCCACGCCTTTCCCTCCGAGTTTTCCCGGGGAGAGTATCTGCGCCTGCTCACCGCGGAGATGATCCCCGGTGTGGCCAAGGAGGGCTTGGCCAAGTTCTGCGATGTGTTCTGCGATCGCGGCTTCTACACGGTCGAGGAGGCGCGGGCGATCCTCTCCGTGGCCAGGGCCGCGGGCTTGGGGTTGAAGATCCACGCCGACGAGCTCGCCGATGTGGGGGCGGCCTCGCTCGCCGCCGAGCTGGGGGCCGTCTCGGCCGAACACCTCCTTCATGCGTCGCCACAGGGGATCCGCGCCCTGGCCGGAGCAGGCACGGTGGCGGTGCTCCTTCCGGCCACCGCGTTCGTCCTGAACGAGCCGTATCCGCCGGCCCGGGACCTCATCGCGGCCGGGGTTCCGGTGGCCCTGGGCACGGACTTCAACCCCGGCTCCTCGCCGGTGGCCTCCCTCCCGCTCGTCCTGTCCTTGGCGGTCCTCAAGCTGGGGATGTCGCCGGAGGAGGCCCTCACCGCGGCCACCCTCAACGCCGCGGCGGCGGTCGGCCTGGCGGACGCGGTGGGGTCTCTGGAACCAGGGAAGCTGGGCGACGTCGTGATCTGGGACGCTCGTTCGTACGAGGAGATCCCATATTGGATCGGGCAGAACCTGGCCTACGCTGTGGCAAGGGCGGGAAGGATCGCGGTTCCCCCTCACCCTGGCCCTCTCCCACGGAGGGGAGAGGGGAACAGCGAAGATCGCGCGATGTGAGGGATGGAACTGCGAGAGCCAGTTTCGAACCGCGTGTGGACCGTGGTGGGTTCCCAGCACCTTGACGCAAGGACGCCCAGGTTCAGGGAACCAACTGCTGAGGTCTTCTCTACCACGAAGGGCTCGAAGACACGAAGAGCTTTGGGTTTTCGACCCCAGAAGCAGGCTGGTGTCCCTGAACGCGGAAGGGATGTTGGGATGCCACGATCCGGTTTTCTCTTTGTGCCCTGGCGTCTTTGTGGTGGATTGGCGTTGTGGTGACCGCGGCAGGTCCTGGGGCTGTGAAACGAGTTCTACAGATCCAAGCCTACGCCAAGCTGAACCTCGTCCTGCGCGTGGTCGGCCGTCGGCCCGACGGGTATCACGAGCTTCAATCCGTGGTGACGGCGGTGGACCTCGCGGACGAGATCACGCTCACCGTGGAGGGGCACGAAGTGACCCTCGATGCCCCCGATCTTGGGCCGCCGGAGAGGAACCTCGCCGTTCGCGCCGCCCGCGCGCTCCTGGACGAGGACAAGCCGGGGGTACGGATCACGTTGCGGAAGCGGATCCCCGTCGGGGCCGGGCTCGGCGGGGGAAGCTCCGACGCCGCGGCGGTCCTGGCCGGCCTGAACCAGCTTCTTTCGCTGGGGAGGAGCGTGGAGGAGCTGAAAACGATCGGGATCACCCTGGGCGCCGATGTCCCGTTCTTCCTCGGGCCGAGCCCGGCCTGGGTCGAGGGAATCGGGGAGAGGATCGCCCCGCTCGACGTGCCGGTTCCGGCGGCGTTCCTCATCCTCGTCCCGACGTTTCGCTGCCCGACCCCGGACGTGTACCGGGCGTTCGACGACCTCGGCCTACCGATTTCTCCGTCCGCGCCACCCGAAGGGGCCGCGGCGTTCGAGAACGACCTGTGGCCGGCCGCGGTCCACCTCTATCCCCAGCTCGCTTCGCTGCGGGCGAGGCTCGCAGAGGTTGCCCCGCTCGGGGTGGGGATGACCGGGTCCGGGTCGGCCCTGTTCGCCGCGTTTCCCCGCCGCGCCGACGCAGGGGAGGCCCGGGCGCAGCTCGCGCCCCGCGTCGAAGGGGAGCTGTTCGTTGCGGCCCCGATTCCGTGGGGGTACCGTAACCAAGGATGAGGATCGCCATTGACGGGCCGGCCGCGGCGGGGAAGACGACCCTCGCTCGGTCTCTTGCGCAGGAACTGAGGTTCCTGTTTGTCCCTACCGGCGCGATGTACCGGGCGGCGGCCCTCGCCCACCGGCGCGGCCTGCCCCTCGATTCCCTGGACATCGTCGTGCGAGAAGAGGGGAGGATCCTTCTGAATGGGGAGGACGTGACCGATCTCCTGGCGAGTCCTGATCTCGACGAGCTTTCGTCGCGGCTGGCCGTGGATGGGCGGGTCCGGCGCCACCTGGTCGAGATCCAGCGAAAGATCGCTGCGGGGGGTAGCGTGGTGATGGAGGGTCGGGACATCGGGACGGTCGTCCTCCCCGACGCCGAGCTGAAGATCTACCTCGGGGCGACGGCGGAGGAGCGGGCGCGGCGGCGCCTGCGCGAACAGGGTGGAGCGTTCGAAGACGTGCTGGCCGCGATCCGTCGCCGGGACGAGCGCGATTCCACCCGGGCCGACTCCCCGCTCCAGGCGGCCCGCGATGCGGTGGTGGTGGACACCACCGGGAAGAATCCGCAGGAGGTGCTCGCCCTTGTCCGGGATCTCGCGGAGGAGCGTCGCGTTGGCGTGGATCGCTGATCGGGTTCGCGACGTCGCGTATGCGTTCCTGGTGGCCGTGCTGTGGCCCGTTGCGGCTGTGCTGTTCCGGATGTCCGTGCGGGGGAGGGCGAACCTGCGCTGCCGCGGTGTCCTCGTAGCCGCCCATCGGTCGTACTGGGACATCGTCCTTCTCTGCGTGGCCTGCGGACCGTTCCGCCGGGTTACGTTTCTTGCCCAGCGGGGTCTCCTCCGCAACCCTGTATTCGCCCCGCTCGTGTGGGGGTTCGCCGTCGCGATCAACCGGGCGGCGTTCGGCGTGGGCGACTTCCGCCGGGCGATGACCGCTGCGGGGCGGGCGCGCTTGCTCGGGATCTTCCCCGAGGGTACGACCCGGCCCGGGGCCCAGCCCAAGCCCGGTGCGATCCGGTTCGCCGAGCGCCTGGGCCGCCCTCTCGTCCCGGTGAACTTCGTTGCCCACGGTCCCTACCCCCCGACGCGGTTCCTCCGAATCCCGGTGCGGTTCCCCCGGGTCGAGGTACGCATCGGCCCCCCCATCGCCGTGGACGAGCTGGCTCGCGATCTTCCCCCAGACCTTCCCCGCTCCGACCGGCACCGCCTCCTCTCCCAGCGCTTGATGGAGCATATCCAAGCGACATGATTTGAGCCCCCCCAAACAGGGGGATATGATTGCCGTGTTTGCCCAGGCGGGGTTCGCCGTGTGCTGCGCCGTGTTGCGGGCCCGAAAACGGGGAAACCAACGAGGTGGTTTCGGATGGTGGAGTGGATCCAGATGGAGGAGGCGCTCGACGAGAGCGACGTGCGGCTGTTCAGCCGCGGGGACACGGTGCGGGGCCGTGTGGTCCAGGAGGCCGGCAACGACGTACTGGTAGACATCGGGTACAAGTCCGAGGCCGTCCTCCCCAAGCGCGAACTTGCTCCCCACCATGAAGTAATCCCACCCGGGGAGGAGATCGAGGTCCTCATCACCTACATTGATGAGGAAAACGGCACCGTGTTCATCTCCGAACGCCAGGCCTATTTCTCCAAGCGCTACGGCGAACTCGAACGGGCCTACAAGATGGGCGTGGCCGTGCCGGGCCTGATCCTCGAGGAGGTTGGAGAGGCCGGCTACAACGTGAGCCTCGGGGGCATCCGCGCGTTCCTCCCTGCTTCCCATCTTGGCAAGGGCATCTCCACCAAGATTGACCGTCTCAAAGGGAAGGACCTGGAGTTCAGGATCATCGAGTTCTCGCGTCGGAACCGAAACATCGTCGTGTCCCGCCGGGAGTACCTGAAAGAACTGGAAGGGAAGGAACGAGACGCGCTGTTCGCTTCCCTCACGCCCGGAACGGTCGTGGAGGGGACGGTGAAGAGCGTCGTGGACTTCGGGGTGTTCGTGGACGTGGGGGGCCACGATGGTCTTGTCCACCGCACCGAGATCTGCTGGAAGGATGTCCCGGTACCGCCTCCCGATAGGTTCGAGCCCGGGCAACCGGTCACGGTGATGGTGCTCGAGGCCGACCGGGAGGAAGAGCGGATTTCGCTCTCCATCAAGCGGCTGCGCCCTGACCCCTGGCAGGGAATCGCCAGCCGGTATCCCGCGAAGTCGCGCGCTAAGGGGAAGGTCGTCTCCGTGACGGACTTCGGCGCGTTCGTGGAGCTTGAAGAGGATGTGGAGGGCCTTGTCCACATCTCCGAGCTGTCGTGGACCACCCCCAAACAGCCCAAGGACGTCGTGACCGAGGGGGACGAAGTGGAAGTGGTGGTTCTCGCCGTGGACGAGGATCGCAAGCGGGTCAGCCTCTCCCTGCGCCGAGCCCTCCCCGATCCGTGGGACGACGTCGGGCACCGCTACCCGCGAGGGGCCCTGGTCGAGGGGAAGGTCACGAACATCACTGATTTCGGGGCGTTCATCGAGCTCGAGGAAGGAGTGGAAGGCCTCATCCACATCTCCGAGATCTCCTGGCAACGGGTGAGCCACCCGAAAGAGGTTCTCGAATCCGGACAGACCGTGCGGGCGATCGTACTCAAGGTGGACGAGGACGAACGGCGGATCAGCCTGTCCCTCCGGGCGCTACAACAGGATCCGTGGGAGGAGTTCCTGGAGCAGTATTCGGTGGGCTCCATCGTGTCCGGTCTAGTCACTCAGATCAAGGACTTCGGGGCGTTCGTGCGCGTCACGCCGGCCGTGGAGGGGTTGATTCACGTGTCCGAGATCTCGCCGGATCGCATCGCGAGCCCGTCCGAGGCGCTCCGACTGGGGGAAGAGGTGTCGGCGAAGATCATCGGGATCAACGAGTCCAAGCGCCAGGTGCGCCTGTCCATCAAGAAGATCTCCGAAGATGTGGCGGACTCGGAGAAGGACCGGTTCCTCACCTCCCAACCGGGGCGAGAGACGTTTACGCTCCGTGAGCGGTTGAAGGGGCTTGAGGGGGGGGAATAGGTTCTTCCACCGCCACCACCGCCGCGGCGTACCGCGCGGTGTGGGTGAGGGACAAGGGATGGCTGCGGCCCTGCCAGACGAGGCAGGGCCGTTCGTTTTCCTGGATCACTTCGATCTCGCGAAACGGGATCGGCCGACCGAGCGCTTTGCGAAACGCCTCCTTGGCCGCGAACCGGGCGGCGAGCCTCTGCGCGGCGAGAGGTCCCCGGGCCGCCCGGGCGTAGGCGACCTCTTGGGGGGTGAACAGGCGCCCGAGCGCCCGGTCTCCCCACCGGCCGAGGAGCGCCTCGACCCGTGCCACCTCGACCAAATCGAGGCCTAGGGCGAGCATCGGCGGATCCGCGCCCGCTCGGCGGCAAGGATTGCCTCCGTCCGTGCCACCGCCGCCTCCAGGGCGTCGTTGACGACCAGATAGTCGAAGTTCGGAATCTGTTGGATCTCTTGTTCGGCGATCGCCAAGCGCGTAGAGAGAGCCGCGTCGGACTCCGTGCCACGGGCCCGGATCCTCCGGATGAGATCCGCGCGGCTGGGCGGGACCATGAACACGAGGATCACGGGGTGGGGGAGTTCGGCCCGCCGCAGGGCCAGTGCCCCGTTCACCTCCACGTTCACCGCCACGTCCTGTCCGGCGGCGAGGCGGGCCGCGATCTCGCGGCGGGGCGTCCCGTACCTGTGCCCCTGGTACGTGGTCCACTCGAGGAGTTCCCCGGCCGTGAGCATCCGGTCGAACTCTGCGTCCGACACGAAGGCGTAGTCTCGCCCGTTCACCTCGTCCGGGCGGCGGGGGCGGGTGGTGGCGGACACGGAGAACGTCAATTTGGGATCGCGTCGGAGGATCTCGGCGATCACCGAGGACTTGCCGGCCCCCGACGGACCGGCGATCACGAGGGCGATCCCCCGGCCCTCCTGCACGCCCCAGCCCGCGGGGAGGAATTCGTCTATTCCTGTCATCGCATCCCCCCGCCTTCTTGGGCTCCCACTAGAACCTGTTTCAAAACAGGATAGGGAGTGGCTATCCACCTCGGCCCTTCTACCACGAAGTACACCAAGGACACGAA
>CAYSZC010000036.1:0-9764 GCA_964435345.1 uncultured Thermotogaceae bacterium | reverse complement strand
GGCGGCGTCGCTTGCAGCGACCACCACCTTCACCCCGCCGAGAGCCGGGGCGAGGAACGGGTTCGCCGTGGTCGCTTGCTCGTCCAAGACGAACGCCTGGATTCCCTCCGCCTCAAGCCTGCGACCCAGGTGCGCCTACACGGCCCGGGTATAGCTCGCCACGACAAGGGCCTCGCCCATATCTGCCGCATCCTACCGCGTGAAGCGTGCCCTGCCTCGTCCCTGCCCATGCGTACGCACTTGGCGGGGTGTTGCGTCACCCCTATAATGTCAGTTCATGCGGAAGGGATTCGGGGTTGCCGCGCTGCTCATTGGTCTGGGCGTCCTCGGTCAGGGCGCCGCCGAGGTGTGGCGCCTGCGGATCGAAGGAGAGATCGGGCGCGGCACCGTCTCCTACCTCCAGAGGGGCTTGGCCGAGGCCCAGGCGGCCGGGGCCGAGGCCGTGATTATCGAGTTCTCTACGCCTGGCGGGTACCTCGACGCGGCCATGGCGAGCCGGGACGCCATCCTCGGGGCGCAGGTGCGCACGATCGCCTACGTGAATCGCGAGGCGTACTCGGCCGGGGCGCTCCTCGCCATCGCCTGCGAGAAGGTCTACTTCGCTCCGGGCGGGGTGCTGGGGGCGGCCACGCCGGTGTACTTCGATGCCGCGGGGGAGCTGAAGACCGCCTCCGAAAAGGTCGTCTCCGCGGTGCGGGCGTTGTTCCGGTCCACGGCCGAGGCGCGGGGTCGCGATCCCGACGTGGCCGAGGCGATGGTGGATCCCGACGTTCACATCCCCGGCCTCGTGGACCAGGGGAAGCTCCTCACGCTGACCGCCCGCTCGGCGCTGGAGTGGGGTTACTCGGACGGAGACGCGGCCACGCTCGCCCAGGTCCTCGACCAGGCCGGCCTTGGCGGACGGGTGATCGTGGAGTTCGCGCCCCGGTGGGTGGATGCGGCGGTGGATGTCTTGACCGCGCCGTGGCTCGCCGCCCTGCTGATCGCGGTCGGGGTGCTCGGGCTCCTGTGGGAGGTGCTCACCCCCGGATTCGGGGTCCCGGGCAGCGCGGGGCTCGCCGCGTTCGGCCTGTTCTTCTGGGCCCACTACCTGGCCGGGCTCGCCGGATGGGAGTCCCTCGTGTTCCTCGTGGCGGGGGGCGTGGCGATCCTCCTCGAGATCTTCGTGTTCACGGGCACGGACTTCGGACTGACCGGGATCGCGGGGCTTGTCCTGTTCGGCCTCGGGTTCTACACAGCGATGGTCGGGCCGTTCACCGACCCCGCCCAGGCCGGATTCGCCCTCGGCGCCGTGTCGCTGGCTCTGGTCGGAGGCCTGATCCTGACAGCGGTCGTTCTGACCCGGCTGCCGCGGTCGCGGCTCCGGCTGGGGAACGTGATCCTCCAGTCCACGATCACCGGTCGGGCCGGGGACAAGACCGAGGCCCGGATGACGGAGTGGGTCGGCCGGCGGGGCGTGGCTGCCACCGACCTTCGTCCGGCCGGGGCCGGGGAGTTCGCCGGCGAACGGGTGGACATCGTGGCCGAGGAGGGGTTCATCCTCAAGGGGACCCCGATCGTGATCGTACAGGACGAGGGCTACCGCAAGGTGGTCCGCGAGTCAAAGGAGGACTAGATGGAAGGCATGGTGGGCTGGTTCGTGCTGATCGGTGTAGCGCTCGTCGTTCTATGGGTGTTCTTCTACTTCGTCCCGGTGGGTCTGTGGATCAGCGCCCTGGCCGCGGGGATCCCGGTTGGGCCGATGACGTTCGTTGGGATGCGCCTGCGAAAGGTGAACCCGCATCGGGTGATCAACCCGATGATCGCGGCGTGGAAGGCGGGGATCAAGCTCACCACGTCCGATCTCGAGGCCCACTACCTGGCCGGAGGCAACGTGGAGCGGGTGGTGCGGGCCCTCATCTCGGCGGACAAGGCCGGGATCGCGCTCGGGTTCCAGCGGGCGGCGGCGATTGACCTCGCCGGCCGCGACGTGTACGACGCGGTGGCGATGAGCGTGAACCCGCGCGTCATCGAGACCCCCAGGATCGAGGCCGTGGCCAAGGATGGGATCCAGCTCAAGGCCGTGGCCCGCATCACCGTCCGCGCCAACATCGAGCGCCTCGTCGGTGGCGCTACCGAACAGACCGTGATCGCCCGGGTCGGCGAGGGCATCGTGTCCGCCATCGGTTCCGCCGGGTCGCACAAGGCGGTGCTGGAGAACCCGGACTCGATCTCCAAGCTCGTGTTGTCCAAGGGCCTCGATGCCGGCACGGCGTTCGAGATCCTGTCCATTGACATCGCCGACGTGGACGTGGGGCGGAACATCGGCGCCGAGCTTCAGACGGCCCAGGCCGAGGCCGACCTCCAGGTGGCGCGGGCCAAGGCCGAGGAGCGACGGGCGATGGCGGTCGCCCGCGAGCAGGAGATGGTCGCCCTGACCCAGGAGCGACGCGCGGCGGTGGTCGAGGCCGAGGCGGAGATCCCGCTGGCGATGGCCGAGGCGTTCCGCGCCGGGCACCTCGGGATCATGGACTACTACCGAATGAAGAACATCCAGGCCGACACCACAATGCGCGAGGGGATCGCCAAACCCGAGCCCCCAGCTCGAGGCCCTGAAGGGGCGCCTCCTCCGGGAGGGAAGCGGTGACGGCGGCGGCCCTCGGGTCGGTGCTGCGGGGACTGCTGCGCAAGGACCCTCGGCTGGCGATCGTGCTAGCCGAGATCCTCGGGCCTCCGCCGGGCTCGCCGGAGTCCCCGCCGCGGATCTGGGACGCCTGATCCTTCGCGTCGTGAGGAGGGGGGACGGGGCCGATCCCGTCCCCTTTCCTGCTGTGAGGCGACGCTCCCGATGGGGTATCAGACGTGAATTTCGGTACGAGACGGTTCTCTTACGAGCGCCCACGCCACGAGATCGGTTCCCGGGACAGGTGATGCCTCGACGACCCTGAACCCGAAGCGCTCGTAGAGGGCCACGTTCTTCTCCTGCATCGTGTCCACGTAGCATGGCCGGCCCTCCCGGTCGAGCCGGGCGAGGATCGGGCGAAGGAGCCGGCCCGCGTGGCCTTGGCCCTGGAACTGGGGGGCGACCCCGAGGATGAGGAGGAACAGGGCGCCCGGCGGCGCCAGCCGCCGGTGGAGGGCATTCAGGTGGGCCCCGGCGACCCTCAGGCGGGCGCCTCCCGCGCGGCCGAAGCCGATAAGGATCGAGAGTGGGACTGCACGTAGCACCTTCCACGGCGTCAGGGAGGCGTGTGCGGACGGAAGCCAGGCCGCCACCCCCTCCAGGCGTTGCGACGGGGCGTAGACCTCCCCATACCGGGCCGCGTAGTGGAGGGGAATCTGGCAGAACAGCCGCGCCAGCTCCGTCCGCGCCTGCCGATCCGGGCAGGCATGGGTGAGGAGCGGATCGTCCTGGAACGCTGCGGCCAGGACCTCCGCCGCCCGCGCCGCGTCGCCCCTCCCCAGCGGTACCAGTTCCCCCATCGCTGTCCCAGGATCGCCGGCCGTGGTTCGCCCGTCAAGCCCGGTGGGACGAGCGCCCGCTCCGGGTTCGCGGTACGATACGCAGACCGTGGAGATCAAGATCCTCGATGGGGCAGACTCGATCGGGGGGACGAAGGTCCTCCTCGATGCCGGTCGCAGCCGGCTCCTCCTCGACTTCGGGATCAACTACAAGCGGTTCGGGCTCTACTTCGAGGAGTACCTCAAGCCGCGCAGCTCGCAGGGGCTGGCCGACCTGTGGCGGCTCGGCCTGATCCCTCCCTGTCCCGACCTCTACCGCCCCGATCTCTATCCGGAGGAGTTCGCCCCCCAGGGGGAGGACCTCGCCGTCGAGCTCGTCCTCCTTTCCCATCCGCACATGGACCACTGCGGCCTCCTCGGCGTGGTGCGGCCGGAGATCCCGGCCTGCGCCTCCCCGGCCGGGTGGGCGGTGCTCAAAGCGATCCAGGACGCGGGCAAGGCCGAGTTCTACGCGGAGACGACGTACGTCGTGCCCCGGGTGCGTCAGAACAGGCGGGCGCTCGCCGCGGCGAGCGCCTCCCCGGTCCAGGGGCGGGAGATCCGGTTCATCGGAGGCGAGGGAACGCCCGCTCTCCGGAAGTTCCTGTCCTCTCCAGCCAACCCAACCGGCCGCGGCCTCGCGCCGGGGGAGATCCGAGCGTTCGAGGGCCGCGTGGGGGGGTACGAAGTGCAGGCGTTCCCCGTGGACCACTCCGTCCTCGGCTCCCTCGCCTACGCTGTGGAGACCGACGAGGGTTGGGTCGTGTACACCGGCGACCTTCGCCTGCATGGCAGAGAGGGAGAGCTGACCCGGCGGTTCGTGGCCGCGGCGCGGGCCCTCCGCCCGGCCGTCCTCCTCATCGAGGGAACGCGGGCTGGCCGGGCCGCAGGAGAAAACACCACCGAGGAACAGGTTCAGGCACGGGCCCACGACATCGTGGCTCGGAGCGGGGGACGGCTCGTCCTCGCCGACTTCAGCGCCCGCCAGGTAGAGCGGCTGCAAGGCTTCCTCGATATCGCCGCGGCCACCGGACGGCGACTGGCCGTCCTCGCCAAGGACCTGTATCTCCTGGAGGCCCTTGCCCGCTGCGGCGGCGTGGAGGGCGTGGCGAACTCCCCGCAGCTCGTCGTGTACGACGACGTCGTGGTCAGGCCCGACGTTTGGAACCGCGACCTGCGGGAGCGGCATCGGGCGCGCCTCGTGGGCCCGGACGAGGTGCGGGCCGCCCCGGGCGCGTTCATCCTCGCGTTCAGCTTCTGGGACGTGAAGAACCTCCTCGACATCCGGCCCGAGGGCGGGGTGTACATCTACTCCTCCAGCGAGGCCCACGGCGAGGAGCAGGCAAGCGACATGCACCGGCTCTGGAACTGGCTCCAGTTGTTCGCAATCGAGGTCCACGGGTTCGCGGTGGACGGGCAAGGCGAGCTCTCGTTTGGGGGCGGGCTCCACGCCTCCGGCCACGCCAGCGGGGACGAGCTCTTGTGGATGGCCCGCGAGATCGGGCCGCGGGTCCTGATCCCGCTGCACACCGAGCGTCCGGCGCTCTTCGCCGACCGCCTGCGCGGCGAGCCCATCGAGGTCCGCATCCCCATCTGACGAGGGGTCACGCGCCGCCCGCGACGGGGAGGGAGTAAGCCCTGCGTGCCGCGTTCTTCTTCCCATCGTCCTGGCGATGTCGTTCGGCGCCTGTCGGCGGTGCGCGTAGGCCGCAGCGATGTCGCGTTGTGCCCGGGCTCGCCCGCCAAGGTTCAAGCTTGACGCGACGCGCGGGAGGACTATACTCGAAACGATTCGAGCAATGGATCACGCCGGTGGAGGCAAGGCAGCGACGATCCGCGACGTTGCGCACCGAGCCAGCGTTGCTGTGTCCACTGCGTCGCTGGCGCTCAACGGGAAGCCGTATGTGAGCGCCGAGGTCGCCCAACGGGTCTGGCAGGCGGCCCGCGAGCTGGATTATCGTCCCAACGGCGTCGCGCAGAGCCTGAAGTCCCGGCGTACGAACCTCGTCAGCCTCGTCGTGGCCGACATCACGAACCCGTTCTTCTCTGCCATGGCCCGCGGTGTGGAGGAAGTGCTCGGCCAGCACGGCTACAGCCTGATCATCTGCAACACCGACGAGGACCCCAGCAAAGAGGGGAGGTTTCTCGATATCTCCCTGCGGAAGAAAGTGGACGGTGTTCTTCTCGTGCCCACCGGGGAGGAGCATGCCGGCGTTCGGGCGGTGTGCCGAGATAGCTGTCCGGTGGTGCTGTTGGATCGGCTGGCGCCCGGAGTGGCCGCAGATGCGGTTCTGTCGGACAATGTCGGCGGCGCTCGCGCCGCAACGGACCACCTGGTTCGGGCGGGGCACCGCCGGATCGGCGTCCTGGCGGGGCGGCTGGCCGTGTCGGCCATTCAGGAGAGACTGGTCGGGTACGAGCAAGCTCTGTCTGCCCACGGGATCGAAGCCGATCCGCGGCTCGTCGTTTCGGGCGGGCACACGATCCAGGGCGGCCATGCGGCCTGCGTCAAGCTCCTGAAAGGAGACCTGGGGCCGACCGCCATCTTCAGCACGAACAACCTCATGCTCCGCGGCGCCCTGATGGCGTTGCGGGAGATGAGCCTGACGTGGCCGGAGGACATCTCTCTTCTCGGGTTCGATGACTTCGACGAGGCGGCGCTGCTCTCCCCTCCGATCTCCGTGGTCGCCCAACGTCCCTACGAGATGGGGCTGCGCGCGGGCGAGCTCCTTCTTGAGCGTCTGGCCAACAACTCGGCGCCTGCCGCGACCCGACACATCAGGCTGGACACGTACTTGGTCCAGCGAGGATCCGTGGCAGCGCCATCAAGCCAAAGGAGGTGGTTGCGGGAGGGAATCCAAACCTGAAGGCCGATGAGAACAGCATGTTTCCACGTGAGGCAGGACAGCGCAATGCTGAAAGGAGGTTGCAATGCGTAGGATAATGGCGGGTCTTCTGGTGGTGGGACTGCTCGCGGGCGGTCTCGCCGGTTTGGCGGCGGAGCGCGACCTCCGAGGCACGTTGGAGGTCGTACACTGGTGGACGGCGGGAGGGGAGCGGGGAGCGATCGATGCCCTGTACCGCGTGTTTCGTGCCCAGTATCCCTATGTATCGCTGATGGATGCGTCCATCTCCGGAGGGGCCGGGATCGCGGCGCGGGCCGTCCTGATCGCCCGCATCCTCGGGGGGCGGCCGCCGGGAACGTTCCAGGTGCACGCTGGGGCGGGGACGATCGACCCCTACGTCAACCCTGGCTTCCTGGAACCGATCACCTTCATCTACGAAGAGGAAGGGTGGGTGGACGTTTTCCCCGAAGCGCTTCTCGCCATGCTTCGGCACAACGGGGAATTCTGGAATGTCCCCGTGAACATCCACCGCAGCAACGTCCTGTGGTACAACAAGGCGATCTTCGAGGCGCGCGGACTCACGCCGCCCTCCACCCTCGCGGAGTTCTTCCAGGTTGCCGGCGTCCTCTCCGCGGCTGGGATCACCCCGTTGGCGCTCGGCGAGACGTGGACGGTGGTCCATCTTCTGGAGACGGTCCTGTTGGGGAAGCTGGGGCCGCAAGCCTACATTGGACTCTGGAACGGGACGACAGACTGGGCGGGCCCCGCGGTGCGGGCGGCACTCGCCGACTTCGGACGGATGCTGGACTATGTGAACCCGGACTTCGCGGCGCTATCCTGGGACGAAGCCAGTCGGCTCGTTGTGGACGGGGTGGCGGCGATGAACATCATGGGTGACTGGGCGCACGGATACTTCCTCGCCCAGGGCTGGACGCCGGGGAAGGAGTACGGCTGGCGCCCCGTTCCGGGCAGCGGCGGCTCGTTCCAGGCCCTGTCGGACACCTTCGTCCTCCCCAAGGGGGCGCCGGATCGGGACGTGGTCATCGCCTGGCTGCGCTCCGTGGGATCGAGGGCCGGTCAAGACGCGTTCAACCCGATCAAGGGGTCCATCCCTGCGCGCACCGATGCCGACCGGTTGGCCTACGACGCGTACCAACTCTCCGCCATGGATGACTTCGCCCGGGACGCGATCGTGCCGAGCTTGATGCACGGCGCAGCGGCAGCGCCAGCGTGGATGGACGACATCATCACCGCGGTGGGTTCGTTCATGGCCCATCGCGACGTGGATGCCCTCCACCGGGCCCTGATCGCCGCGGCGCGCGAGGCACTGGAATGAACGTCGGGAGGGGGCACGGCGGTACCGTGCCCCCTCCTTTTTTCTTCGGGAACAAATGAGCAGACGACGCCGAGAACGGCTTGCAGTCCTGGGGCTCCTGCTTCCCTCGGCCTTGGCGATTGCCGTGTTCGTGTACGGGTTCGTGGGGTGGACCGTACGCGTCTCGGTCTCCCAATGGCGCGGGGTGACGCCCGACTACACGTTCGTCGGCCTGTCCAACTACAACACCCTGTTCCAGCAGGATCGCTTCCAGACGAACATGTGGAACACCGCCGTGTTCACCGTGGTGTTCATCGCGCTGTGCCTGGCGCTGGGGCTGGGGCTTGCCGTGCTGCTGGACCGCAAACTGCGGGGCGAGGCGCTGTTCCGCACGATCTACCTCCTCCCGATGGCGGTGTCGTTCGTCGTGACCGGCGTGGTGTGGCGCTGGCTGCTCAACCCGGTGACGGAGGGGGCTCGCCTGACCGGTCTCAACCTGCTGTTGCACCGCGTAGGCCTCGATTTTCTCGCCAACCCATGGCACATGCATCCCCGCTGGGGCATGGTGGCGATCGCCCTCGCTGCGACGTGGCAGCTCGCCGGCTACGTGATGGCCCTCTACCTGGCGGGGATCCGCAGCATCCCCGAGGAGATGCGGGAGGCCGCGCGAGTGGATGGAGCGAGCGAGTGGCAGATCTACCGCCGGGTGATCCTCCCCCTGCTGCGCCCGGTGACCCTGGGCGCGGTGGTCATCCTCGGCCACATCTCCCTCAAGATCTTCGACCTGGTGATGGCGATCTCCCCGGAGGGGGGGATGGGGTTCTCGGTCGAGATTCCCGCCATGCACATGTGGTTCACCACGTTCCGGGGTCTCCGCTTCGGGAGGGGAGCGGCCATCGCCGTCATCCTGTTCGTCCTCGTCTCCCTGCTCGTCATTCCCTACCTGCGGTTCAGCTTGCGCAGAGAGGCAGAGCGATGACCCGCCGGCGGCTCTCCTCGACAGGGCAGTATGCGTTGTTGCTCGCAGCGGCAGCCTTCTTTCTCATGCCGGTGTACGTGGTGCTCGTCACCGGTCTCAAGCCGTTCGCCGAGGTGAGCCTGCCCCGGATGTGGGACCTGCCGCGCTCGATCAGCCTGGACAACTTTGTGGCTGCGTTCCAGATCCTGTCGGGAAACCTATGGAACAGCCTCGTCGTTGCCGTTCTCGGCGCAGCGGGAGCAGCGTTCCTCGGGTCCCTCAACGGGTACGTTCTGGCCAAGTGGCGCTTCCGCGGAGCGAACGTCGTGTTCGGCGCCATGCTGTTCGGGATGTTCATCCCCTATCAGAGCGTGCTCATCCCCTTGGTGCGGTTCATGCAGGAGACCCGGCTGTACGGCGGCCTCCCCGGCCTGGTGTTGACCCACATCGTGTACGGCATACCGATCACCACGCTGATCTTCCGCAACTACTTCGCCACCGTTCCCACCGAGGTGCTGGACTCAGCGCGCATCGATGGAGCGGGGATCCTCGGGATCTACCGATACGTGATGCTGCCGATCGCCGCACCGGGGTTCGCGGTGACGATCATCTGGCAGTTCACCTCCCTGTGGAACGATTTCCTGTTCGCCGTCGCCCTCACCGAGCCGCGGTACTGGCCAGTCACGGTGGCCCTGCAAAACCTGGCGGGGGCGCGGGTGGTCGAGTGGAACGTGCAGATGGCGGGTGCGCTCTTGGCTGCGCTGCCCACGTTGCTCGTGTACATCCTGCTCGGCCGTTTCTTCCTGCGCGGCCTGATGGCGGGAGCGCTCAAGGGTTGACCGGCCGCGGTGCGGTGGCCCTGCCCCGACTTTGAAATCGGCCGTGATAAAAACGTTGAGTAGAAGCGAAAAGCCACCAAGGGACAGTCACAGGTTGCAAGTCCCAGGTCCGGCTTGCGACCTGTTGTGGTGGCGGTGTGGCGCCACGAGGTGGTTGCCGGGGTCAGTCGAGGCGTTCCAACCTGCGGGGCGCGCCACCCGCGCGCGCTGGTAGGACAGGCCCTGGACTTGGCGGCGACGAACGGCACGGTCAACGTGTTCGCTGGACTCCCGACAGGCAGAGAAACGGTCCCCGTCAATGCCAACGCCATTCACTATCGCCAGAT
>CAYSZC010000035.1:0-9879 GCA_964435345.1 uncultured Thermotogaceae bacterium | reverse complement strand
CTGCCGAGTTGGTGAGGCGGCACAGATGGTCTCGCACACTCGGGGGGCGGTCCTCGTCAGACCGCCCCGCCTTCTCCGCTGTTACCCGCGTCTCAAGACCTCCTTGTGTAGCTCCTGCACTCCTTCGCACATCCACCTGACTCAGCCGTTGCTGTGGGTGGACGCGTGTCGGCAGAACATGCGGTCGGCTCACTGGCTGATCCAGACAAGCGTGGCGATTGCCCCCACCCCGAGCAGGATCACCCAGATCGGGATTTCCTGGTTCGGGATTTCCTGGGCGTCACATTGGCGCTTCTCCAGCTCGATCACCCTGTTCAGCAAATCTCTGGTCAGTACCTGGAGCTCGGATATGTCGCTTTCAATCGCCCTGACTGCCAGATTGAGCTTGCCGATCTCCGCAGGCACAGGATCCAGGTCTCTGCGGAGCCGCTGCGTGGCTCCCTCTAGCGCGGTGAGGCGATCGTTGTTCCGAGCTACCCCAGCCAGCGCGGCGCGGGCCGTCTGATCCGCGGTCTCCAGACGTTCGGACATGGTGCTTAGTCTGGCGAGCGCCTTGTGCACTTCATCAAAGCGCAGGGTGGTTTCCCTCTCCAGTTTGGTGAGTCTGGCGCCTACCCCGGCCACGGCGCTGTCCAGACGGACGATCATAGCCGGCGCGTCGCGCAGCAGGGAAACAGAGTCTTGGACAGCCTCAAGGGCGCGGCAGGTCTTGCCCAGGCTCTCAAGAATCCCGCCGATGGCCATTTGAAGCTGCATGACTGCCTGGGGGATGCCAGCCAACTGCTCCGCGTGGGTTGTGATCGCGGCGAACTTAGCCTGAAGGCCCAACGTCACGGTCTCCAGATCCTGGAGACGCTGGCCCAACTGCGGCAGTTGGAGGGGCTGGAGCAGTGCCCCAACCAGGTGCGGAAAATCGTCGCACCGGGCAGTCAGGCCCCGGATCAGAGCTTCGAGATGGGCGATCCGGACCTCCAGCGGGGTCACGTCGTCGCCGCGCGGCTTCTCTTCGACGGTTTGCACCTTGGGTGGCGCTGTGGTCTCGGGGGGGCATTGGGCATACGCCAGCCCCAGGCCCCCTAGCGTAACGAGAAGGCCAACACACAACGCCAGGACCGACCTAGTGCGAATACGCTTCTGCATGGAACCCTCCTCTGTTCAGTTGCCTCGTGCCTCTCGTGTTTCTCCGTTCCAGTCGGAGCCACCATCTCGGGTCGTCGCTTCCCATTGACTCCAAGCACCGTGCACCGATTCGGCGAGCCGGGGCAACGCCAACCGCAATGAAGCAATCCCCGGCTCGCTCTCTCCCCAGACGGTGCCACGCCGTCTCCGGAAGCGGGCAGGAAGTCCGGACATCCTTGACTTCCCACCCCGTTCTCGGCATTCCGACTCCCCTCGTGCTTACGGACTATGCCGTGCGGGGGGAGCCCCCGGGTTGCAGCACGGCGCGCAGTCGAGGCAGTCGTCCTCGGTGCACAGCGGGTTGTAGATGACCTGCAGCGCCGGCCCAACCCCGTCCGGGCCCCCGCCGTTGAGCGCCACGACCAAGTCCGGGATCCCGTTTTGATCGAAGTCCCCCACGGCGATGCTGATCGGGTTCCTGCCTACCGGGATGCTGCGCTCCAGCCCGAACCTGCCCGCTCCCAGGTTACGGACGATGGTCACGAAGTTTCCGCTGTACTCGGCCACCGCGAAGTCCACCCTGCCGTCTCGGTCGGCGTCAACGGGAACGACGAACACCGGCCCCTGGTTGAGCTTGACCCGAGACGTGGCCTCGAAGCTCCAGCAGCCGAGGTTCCGAATCGCAACCAACGCCCCGAACGCCGGGTCCACCGTGGCCAGATCTACCCTGCCATCGTTGTCGAAGTCGGCGATGGCGATGCCGCGCAGGGATACCCCCACCGGGAACGCCAGCTTATGGGTGAACGCGCCGCCACACGTGTTCTCGTAGAAGTGGAGGCTAGTTCCGCTTGCGACAACAAGGTCCAGATCGCCGTCCCGATCGAAATCGGCCGTCGCCAGAAACGTGGGTTGGCTGGCGGTCAGCGGACCCTTGAGGCTGATCGGACGGATGCCACCGACGGGGAAGTGGATGGTTAGACCCACCGGATCGAGCACGGCCACGTCCAGTCCCCCGTCCCCGTTGAAGTCCCCGACGATCGCATGGATCGCCGTGATGAGGGGGAGCGCGGACAGGTGAGCGGCCGTGTCCGTAGCCCTGAACGACGTCCAAGCCGGTGTGTACTGGGTCACGGCCACGATCCTCTTTTCGTACGGCCCTACGCCGGACCCGAAGAGCCCCCACGCGAGGGCCGTCGGCGCATCGGCCAGGGTGAACACCCTCGGCGCTGGCCACCCGACAGGACAGGGCTTCCTGCACTCCGTGGCTCTCGGATTGAGGCCAACCAGGACCCTGTTGCAGGAGTGACACGCCACCGCGAAGTCATCCCAGCCGTCCCCGTTGAAGTCCCCTACGATCACATACGCCGGTTTCACGCAGTCCCACGCAAGGTCTTGCACCACGGGTACCTGCCCCAGGGCGCCGACCGCCACCAGAACTACCGCCAAAAACCACATCTGCTTCATGAATACCTCCTTGTCCCGCCGAAGTCGCGCGTCTTCTTATCGCCTCTCTTCTTCCCCGGAATTGGTCTCTCGCCTGAGCACCACCTCCTAACGAACGATGAACCAGCACACAAACGCTCCGATAACCGCGCCAACCACCACACCCAGGATGAGGTCTCTCTGACAGTCCCTGCACGCCAGCCGCGGCGGACACGGCGGGCACGGGAAGTTGACGGAGCGGATGGTCAACCGTTCGCAGTACCTGTCGAGTTCGAGACGGAGGATTCCCGTCTCCGGCAGGTCGGTCAGGCGGATCCACCACGGGCCTGGGGTGGGGATAGCTATGTTTCTCAGCTCTACGCCGTCGAGTTGGACGCTGATCCTCCCGATCGCGCTGGGGCTCTCCAGGACGAACAGAAGTGACCGGTAGGGGATCAGCCTGAGGCTCAGCTCGAACGCGCTGGGAGGGATCTGTCCCGCGTAGAGGACGAGTCCCGATCCCGACAGGACTGCCACCCCAGTCGTACACCCGGCGAGCCAATCGAGAGCGCACCATCCTGCGAGGTTCGGTTCGCCGGCGCCAGTGCTGATGCCAACCACCTGCCCGGTAGCACCCGCCGCGAACGCCACGGCCGCCATCGCCAGAGCGAGCTTCCTCAACATCCGGGCCTCCTGTTCTGGGCTCGTTGGGCGCACCGCTGGATCTCAGGCATGGTTCATCTGCCTCCCAACTTGAGCGTGTGCACGCGGCCCGTGGTATCCAGACCGATGAGGTCGAGCCGCCCATCGCCATCCACATCTGCCGCCAGGAGCTGGAGGAACGGGACTCGCCCCGGCGTGATGCCGAGATCCAAGCGCGAGTCCCCGGTGGCCAGCACGATCTCCCCGGGGTTGTGACTGTAATAGGCGAACTCGGGCACCCCATCGCCGGTGAAGTCGGCCCAGGCGTACGGTGGCGAGGGGGGCACTGCGGCGAGCACGACCCCGGGGGCGGTCTTCCATTCGATGACCTGACCTGTCCTCCGGGCGAAGCTCCACACCACCGGCTCGCCCGTCGTGATCCAGACCAGCTCGCTTGCGGAATGATCGTTCAGTTGCCCTGCCCAAACATCCCTTGCCCCGGTCGGGAACCCGATGATCGTCGGGGGGCCGAGGGCAAACGGCCCGCTCGCTGTGAGCAGCATCGCCTGGCGCATGGTCCAGTTCACCGCGACGATGTCGGCCAGCGCGCTACCCGCGAAATCGGCCACCAGGATGCGGTCCGGTCTGAACCCGAGGGCAACCTCGCCCAGCGCGGTGAACGTGCCATCCCCCTTGCCCCTGAACAAGAACAGCTGTTTGGAATCCACATGTGAGGCCACGAGGTCGGCGTAGCCGTCGCCGTTCAGGTCCCCCGACCCGAGGTGCGCGAACGGTACGGAGGACAGGAGTTGAGGATCAAGCCAATTGGCGAAGGTCGGCGGCTGGGAATCAACGGCAAGCGGGGGGATGGCAGGGGCCGGGGCCGTGGTCGGTGGAGGAGAGATCGGAACAGACGAGAGCGGAGAATCGTCCTTGACCACGGGAGTGGAGGGAAGCGGTGGGGCGGGCACCGTGACCGCTAGAGGTTCAGTCGGTGGGGCCGGAGGCTCATGAACCATAGCCGGGGCGCTGGGGGGGATAGGCGGCCCGGTGACGGTCACATGATGGGTACCGAGAAGGGTCTCCCCGTCACCGGCGACCAAGCTGGCCGCCAACTGGTAGACGCCAGCCAGGCCGAAGATCACGGTTAGGCCCTGCCCCCGAAGTTCGAAGTGGGAGGGACCGCTGAACCGCCACACAACGGTGGCTGCCTCCGCTGCCGAACCGAATCGGACGCCGAAGGTCGCTGGCGCACCTACCTCGGCTTCGCTGGGGCCCCGGATCTCGACAGACCCCAGCTCTATCCTTTTGGGCGTATCGCTTCTCCTGTTGGCTGACCACCCTCGCCCGGCTTCCCGTCGGGCCAGCAGGGCATGCCTCGAATGCTCCCGGGCACACAGCTTTCGCACACCACGCAGCCGCAGGGATTGTAGATCACCTGGACGGGAAAGCCATTCTCGGGGAAGCCGTTGTTGGCCACCGCAAGATCAGGCGTGCCGTTCCGGTCGAAGTCCCCGCTCGCGAGCCCGATCGGTCGTGATCCTTGGGGGAGCCGGAAGGTGGTGCACAAGGTGTAGGTGATGAGGTCCGTGAAGACGACGCAGGATGGGCAGATGTCAACCTGACCGGCGGTTTGGTTGGCGGCGATGGTGGCGAGCTGGGTGATCTGACCGGATAAGACGCTCACACGGTCGAGGTCCCTCTGAGCTACGGCCAGATCCGGGATGCCATCCCGATTGCAGTCGAACACGTGCACGAAATAGGCCTTCTCCGCCTTGATCCGGGTCACGTTGGACACCCAACACCCGGCGTTCCAGACGATGTTGACCGCGCCGAGCTCCGGGTCCGTGGCCACGAGATCCACGTCTCCATCCCGGTCAAGATCGGCCGCCGCCAGTGAGGTGATACTTCGCCCGAGGATGATCGAGGGAATGGTGGTATCAAAGGTGCCATCGCCCCTACCACAGAGGAACTTGACGCTTCCGCCGGTCGCGACGGCCAAGTCCATGTTCCCATCACGGTTGAAGTCGGCCGCGGCCAGAAAACGTGCGCTGGCCACCTGGAGGAACTGCGCGCCCCCCATCACGGCCGATGCCACGGGTGGATTCGGCCCTGTGGCGTCGAACAGAGGGGGCAGCGCACCGGGCGAGAGGTACACGAAGACCCCACCCCCGTTCGCGAGGATGTCCGCCACCGCGATGTCAGGCCGTCCATCCTTGTTGAAGTCACCAAGGACCACATGGGCCGGGTAGGCCGGCCTCGGGGTTCCAGGCAAGGGATGGAGAACTACGGTCCCCTGCGCGATCTCCCACGATGCCCATGGATGCCCTGGCGCGCCCGGGGGCGGGGTTCCCCGCAGCGGGGTGATCCGCGCGATGCCCGGTGTGAACTGGGTGACGGCCACGATGTGGGGGAACAAGTTCTGGAAAACAAGAGGCCGCGTCGGCGCAATGGCGTCTATGAAGTAACCGCTGGCCAAGGCCAGGGACGCGTCACCCTGACCGCCAGACAGAAGAGACCAGCCCTGCCCTGAATTGGAGACGAAGGCGGCACACTCCTTGCCCGATGCCCCCTGATTGGGAACGACGAGGACCTGGTTACAGGAATGGCAGGCGATGGCGAGATCGAGCCAGCCGTCCCGGTCGAAATCGTCGGTGATGATGTACACGGGGCGGATACAGCTAAGCTCAAGGTTCTGGATCTGTCCCCACGCCCCAACCGTCCATAGAAGGCCCATCAGCAACGCTAACCCGATCGCGCACGCCCTCGACTTCATAGATCCCCCCCCGAGATGTGAGTTCACCGCAGTTTAGCGATCCCTTCGTCAAATGTCTGTAATGCCCATCACATCTGGAGTGTGACAAAACGCACGTTCGAGATTCGGTCGCGCCGAAGAGGTCACGCCACGTCAAGTGGTGTAGATGGGGTTCCTCGCTGTTTGTGATGGTCTAAACGGCAATCGCCTGCTTCGTGGCCCTCCGCGCAGGGATCTCGGGACCCTCCTCGAACCCGCCGTAGAGGCTGGCCATCGAGGCCAGGCCGAAAAGTGGCACCTGTCTTGCTGCTCCTCCGACGCGACTCCGGTCAACCACGGGGAAGGCACGCACACTCCCGGAGATGAGCAACACGGCGAAACCGTAGTCCTGGCGGTCCCAAGGGGATTCGAACCCCTGTCGCCGGGATGAGAGCCCGGTATCCTAGACCCCTAGACGATGGGACCCGACCTCGATTATAGGCCCCCTACGGACCCACCTCCACCGCTTTCGGCGCGAGCGCAAGCGGGAATCGCGATCCCGCAACTCACTTCGCCTCCCACGTCACGGTAACAACCCTGGGGCTCAACGAAAACGGCAGCTCGATCCCCGCCCAGTCCACGAGCTTCACGGACTCCAGTTCGACCGCTACGGTCCCCGTGGGGTGCTTGGTGCGGTCCACCACCACTTGGACCGTGAGGAGCTTCCCAGCGCGGGCCTGAGCGCGGGAGGTCTCGACTCTGAACGTCAGTTCGCCGGTCTCGGCGTCGAGGTTCTCCTCGACGATCCGGTAGGGCGCCTCGGCGACGAGCTTCAGCGTGACGTCCTGCAGCGTGAGGGGGGCGGTCGGGGTGTACTTGAGCACGCCCCGGAACGTGCCTACGGTCTCCCCGTCCGTGGCGATCTCCACCGTCGAGTCCACCGCCGCAAGCTGGATCCTGGGCCGCCCGAAGAAGATCGCCCTCGCCGGCACAATCTCTTGCACGCCCGCGAACTTGGTGAGCGCGGTGGGGAGGTACAGCCAGTCGTAGGGCAGTGCCTCCTCGACCTTCACCCGGTGGGCGAGGAGGAGGCTCCCCCCCAGCGGCATCTTGCCGCCCAGGGACAGGGTCGTGGTGAACGAGATCGAACCGTTGTCGAGAACGATGAGCGGCTTCCCAGCCGGGGAGAAAAGGCCCAGCGGGGCGAGGCCTGCGCCAAACCCGAGGAAGTTGCCCCGCGTGTCGCCAAGCTCGACCGCCGTGACCTGGGCAGACACGGTACCCCGCGCCACCAGCTCGAGCCGGTCAAGCCGGAGCGGGGTGTGGTTTCGGTCGGCATCGGTGAGGGTGAGGGTCGAGTAAGCGAGGGTGGAGGGGACGACGGTGAACACGCGGCCCCCATCAGGGACCTCCACGGTCACGGACTCGAATCCGGCCGTCACCACCGTGTCGGGGCGCGGATCGGAGAAGCTGAACGACGCCTCGTGGGGTCCTCGCTTCCCTTCCCGCACGGTCAGGCGCCAGCTTGGGGCCACGGTCAGCGGGTCCTTGGGGCGGAACGTCGCCGGCACGGTGACGAATAGCCGAACCGCCCCCGGCCTGATCTCGTCGAACGTGTCGAACGCCACGAACGCCGGCGCCGGCAGTTGGACCTCCATCCCCGCCGGGACCTCGATCCGCGTGACCCCGTTGTTGATGTCCACCGTCCATAGGAGTTCCCGCGGACCGTCCACGCGGACGGAGACGATGTACAGCTGGTGGGTGTTGACGTCAGGGGTATCCCATACTTCGGCCTCGGCGACGAGGAACACGTCGCCCGGGTTGAGGACGCCGCCCTCCGGCCCGGGGAGGCCCTGAGCGCCGAAACTCCCCTCGACCACGAACCGCTCCGGAACGCTGTCCGTGAGCTCGACCGTCCCCCCTTCCTTGCCCTCGGACCACCACAGCGTGATGCGGGGTTGGAGCGTGTTCCCGTGCACGATCCGGTCGGTGACCTTGACCCATACGGTGAGCCAGGCTTCCCCGTCGTCGGGGACCATCCGCTCCACGGCGGGGCGGGGGAGGAGGACCTCGGAGATCGGGAACCCACTACCCCGGGCAAGCACCCGGGTCTCCCCGCCGATCTCCATCCGCAGCTCGATCCACTCGATCTCCGCGTCTGTCGCCGTGCCCGTGTTTTCCAGGAGAAGCCGGGTCAGGTACACGGGATCGCGGTTCCCGGCGTCGTTGTCCCGCAGGAGGGCCCGCATCGCGAGGCCGCTATCGGTGGGGTTGAACGGCACGTTGCCGTAGCCGAGATCGCGGAACTCCTCGAACTGCCCCAGCGTTGTCACGCCGAGGAACAGCACGCCCAAGAGCACGAAGAGCTTGCGCATGATCGCCTCCTTAGAATTCGGTCCGATGATACCGTGCCGAGCGACCCGCAATCAGAACGGCCAGACGATCGGAACGAGGAGGATCACCGCGCCGTAGGAGAGCACGGTGAGGAGCCCCCCCACCAGTACGTAATCGGTGAACCGGTAGCCGGCGGTGAGGACGAGGGTGTTCGGAGGGGTGGCCACCGGGGTGGCGAACGCCGCGGCGCAGGTGGTGGCAACGGCCATCAGCATCGGGTAGGGCGACACGCCCATCTCCTGGCTCAAGAACAGGGCGATCGGGGCGAGCATCGCCGTCACCGCGGTGTTCGAGGTGAGCTGGGTCAAGATGAGTCCCAGCCCGGAAACCGCGGCGAGCACGGTGAAAGGAGAAACCCCAGGCCCGAGAGCCCGCAGCACGAAATCGGCGAGCAGCTTCCCGCCCCCGCTCCTGTCCAACGCGGCGGCGATGCCCATGGAGCCCGCGAGCACGAACACCGTGTTCCAGTCCATGCGCCGGTACGCCTCCCGGTCGGTGATGCACCCCCCGACGATGACCAGCACCGCCCCGAGCATCGCGGTCAGGCCGATCGGGATCGCCCCGCTCGCGAACAGGCCCACGCAGAGGAGCATCACGAGGGACGACACCGCGATCTTGCGCTTGTTCCGGGGCACCGGGTTCGTCCCATCGCCAGCCACCCACGTTTCCGCGATCCCAGCCGGGCGGTGGGCCAGCAGCCGCTGGGTCACGGGATAGCCAAAGAGGAGAGAGTAGACGAGGAGGATCAGCAGGACCGGGGCCCCGACCCAGGCGAACTCGAAGAACCCGAACGGGCGCAACCCGGCCCGATCCAGCACCCCCTGCACGATGAGCGGCGGGGTAGACCCCACGAGGGTCATCATGCCCCCGGCGCTCGTGGCAAACGCGATCGTCATGAGGAGGTTCGTCGGACGAATCCGCCCCTGAGACGAGACGGCCATCCCCATGACGACTGGGATGAACATCGCCGTGACCGTGGTGTTGTTCAGGAACGCGGACAGAACCCCGGCGACCAGGATCGCCACCACGAGAAGGCCGCGCTCGCTCGCCCCGGCCCGCTTGAGAAGCGCCTGGCCAAGGATCTGCGACGCCCCGCTCTCCACGAGCGCCGCCCCGACCACGATCATCCCCGCCACGAGGAACACCACGTCCGAGGCGAACCCGCTGAACGCCACGGAGAAGTCCACCACCCCGAGGAGCGCCATCGCCACGCACGCCCCGACCGCAGTGACCCCAAGCGGGAGCCACTCTGTGACGTAGAGGATGAACGCGACCCCGAGGACCGCAAGCGACGTGAGGGCCGGGTTCACCGCGTCGTCCTCGATACGCAGGACCACGTTCGCCGAGGCATGGGCGGAAAGATCAGGAGGGTCCTAAGAAAAGCCTGTCGCATGTTCGAGAACCGTAGCATACCCTGGCCCCGATCGCCGATCAACAAGGCCTTCGTGGTGCGCCAGGAGACCGTTACCAGGGCGAGGGTTGGCTGCGCACCCACGGACGCCCCGTCCCTGCCCGCAGCCGGCGGATGGTCGCGCACGCTGGGGTTGCCCGGGCCAACTCGACGGTTC
>CAYSZC010000034.1:0-10098 GCA_964435345.1 uncultured Thermotogaceae bacterium | reverse complement strand
CGGTCGGCGGGCTGGATCCCGATGAGGACGGTTTCCTCCACCCGGTCGCGCACCGTGGAGAGGAGGAACGGCAACGGGAGCGCGTGGGTGGATCCGAGCATGCGCTGTGCATCTTCAACCGGGAGGCGACGGACGCTCCCCGGCGGGAGTCCCATCTCTGCCGCATCCACGACCACAAGAAGGTCCGGGGCCAGTCGGCTCACGATGCCCAAGGCGTTCTCCGCGCTCTGGCCGGCCGGGATGACCTCCCAATCGGAACCCCGCATCTGCTCGGCGACCCACAACCCGACCCCGTCGTCGCGCCGTAGGGGGTTACCGATCCCCAGGATCACGCGACGCATTGCCCCCCGCACTACGCCGGGTTTTCCCGGAGGAAGGTGCGGAATGGATGGGCGAGCGAGCGGATCTCGTCTCGCTTCACGATCACGATGCGCCGGCCAGGGAGTGCCACGCGGCCCCGCTCCTTGAACTCCGACAGGCCCCGGATTGCCGTCTCGGTGGACACCCCGGCCATCTCCGCCAGTTCCCCCCGCGGCAGCTCGAACCCGATGTCCCAGCCGTCTGCGGTCTCCTCGCCGCACGCCTGAGCGAGCTCGACGAGGGTCCGCGCCACCCGTTCCTTGGCCGAGCAGAACTCCGCTATTCTTGGGGATTCCAGCTTGACATCCCGCATCGTGCTCCCTTGTACCGCAACCCCCAACGGAAGTCCAGTGGGTTCGGATCTGCTACTCGCTCGACTTGCCCGCCGGCCCCGCGGTCTCTTTCTTTGCGGGATGTTCTGCCGTGTCGGGTTGACGGACCACGAGGCCGCCGGACAGGATGAGGCTGAATCCCTCTTCCGCTGTCAGTTCGACCGGGGAGATCTTGGCGCGGGGCACGAACAGGACCCACCCCGAGAGGGGGTTGGGCGCGGTGGGGATGTACACGGAAACCATGTCGGGAGGGAACAGATCGCTCATCTTGGCCACGTCTTCGTTCGTGACCATCCCGAGGACGTACGAGCCGGGGTAGGGGAACTCCACGAGCACCATCCGGCGTCCTTGGGGCAGGGCCTGTTCCTGACGAAGTACGACATGGGCCAGTTGGCGGGTCCCCCAGTACAACTTCCGCACCCCGGGCACGGTCAGCACCGCTCGTTCCACGCCGCGGAGAAGCCCCCGCCCTAGCCAGTGGCGGGCCGCCACGCCCACAAGGAGTATCGCAAGGAGGGTAATCGCCACTTCCGTGCCCGGGATGTACCGCCCGATGACTCGCCGCATGAACCCGGCAAACGCCGTGTGGGGGCCGAACAGGGAGTATGCCACCTGGTAGAGGAGCCATAGGGCATACAGCGTCAGCCCCAGGGGCAGGAGCGCGAGGAGCCCGGACACGAACGTCCTCCTGAGGAAGCGGAGAAACCGCCGCATCGCGCTCACTTGTACGCCAACCGTTCGCCGGACGCAACGTAGGATCCCGCGAGAGGCAACCGGCCGGAAACTGTTGCGTTGTCCGGATCGTGCGTCTAGGGTGTTGAAGGGAGCACGAGCTGGGGTATGATGCCACGGGCCAGGCACGGCCCGCCGAAGGAGGCATGTCACTGTGGCGAAGAAGACAGCGAAGCAGGGAGTGCAGTGGGTAACCCCCGATCCCAACAAACCGAACTGGTATTGGCCGAGCGATGCGCTAAAGAAGCACGCTTGGGTCTCCGATCCGAAGATTTACGAGCAGGCTGCGGCCGATCCGCTCGCGTTCTGGGCGAAGCAGGCGGAAGAGCTTAGCTGGTCCAAGCCATGGACCAAGGTCTACGAGGACGCGCCCTACGCCTATCGGTGGTTTGTGGGCGGAAAACTTAACCTGTCCTACAACTCCCTCGACCGGCACGTGGAGGCCGGTAACGGCGGGAAGACGGCCCTGATCTGGGAACCGGAGCCGCTGGACGAGCCCAACCGCACGTTCACCTACAAGCAACTGCTCGACGAAGTGTCGCGATTCGCCAACGGGCTTAAGGCGCTGGGGATCAAGAAGGGCGATCGGGTGGGGATCTACCTCCCGATGGTTCCGGAGGCTGTGATCGCGATGCAGGCCGTGGTGCGGATCGGTGCCGTGCACACCGTGGTGTTCTCCGCGTTCTCGCCCGAGGCGCTGCGCGATCGGCTCGTGGACTGCGGGGCGAAAGCCGTCATCACCGCCGACGGGTACTACCGTCGCGGGAAGCAGATCCCGCTCAAGGGCCAGGCAGATCAAGCTCTCGCCGGCACATCGGTGGAGAACGTGGTCGTCGTCCGCAGAATGGGGAACGAGGTCCCGATGCAGAAAGGGCGGGATGTGTGGTACCACGACGCCGTAAAGGGGCAGGCGTCAAGCTGTCCGCCCGAACCGATGGATTCCGAGGACCTGTCGTTCATCCTCTACACGTCGGGGACAACGGGGAAGCCGAAGGGCGTGATGCACACCACCGGCGGGTACGCGGTCCAGGTGCACACGACGTGCCAGTGGGACTTCAACCTGCATGAGGACGACATCCACTTCTGCACCGCCGATGTGGGGTGGATTACCGGGCACTCCTACATCAACTACGGTCCCCTCATGAACGGTGTGGCTACCGTGGTCTACGAGGGAACGCCGGACGCCCCGGACTTCGGTCGAATGTGGCAGATCATCGCCAAGCACAAGGTGACGGTGTACTACACCGCGCCGACCGCGATCCGGATGCACGTCAAGTGGGGCGAGGAATGGCCGGCGAAGCACGACATGTCTTCCCTGCGCATCTTGGGCACAGTGGGGGAGCCGATCAACGAAGAGGCGTGGCACTGGTACTTCGAGCACATTGGCGGCAAAAGGTGCCCGATCATTGACACGTGGTGGCAAACCGAGACTGGGGCGACCTGCGTCCAGGCCCTGCCTGGTGTCGGGCCATTCATCCCCACCGTGGCCGGCCGGGCGTTCCCGGGGATTCGTACGAAGATCGTGGACGCGGGCGGCGTGCCGGTGAAGACGGGCGACGGCGGATACCTCGTGATGGAACCCCCGTTCCCACCCGCCCTGCTGCGCGGCCTGTATGGCGATGTGGAGAAGTTCCGGGCCACGTACTTCGGCGATCTGGGGCCGAAGGCCTACTTCACGAAGGACGGGGCGCGGATGGACGAGATCGGGAACACCCGGATCACGGGCCGCGTGGACGATGTGATGAACGTCGCTGGCCACCGCCTCGCCACAGCCGAGGTCGAGGACGCACTGGCCCAGCACCCGCTTGTGACCGAGGTCGCTGTAGTGTCGAAGCCCGATGAACTCAAGGGCGAGGTCCCCGTGGCGTTTGTCCTTCTCAAGAAGGGCGTCCAGCCGTCCGAGGACCTGAAAAAGGACCTCGTGAAGACGGTGGACAAGCACATCGGGCCCACGGCGCGGCCATCGGTGATCTACTTCTCCGAGGACGTGCCCAAGACGCGGTCGGGAAAGATCATGCGCCGGATCCTCAAGGCGCTAGTGCGGAACGAGCCCGTCGGCGACCTGACCACCCTCCGCAACCCGGAGTGCGTGGAGGCGCTCAAGGCGAGCGTGGGATACAAGGGCTGAAACCACCGCCGACGCAGACGTTCCCGGACCGAGTCGGCCCCAAGGGGCAGATGGGGATGCATGCAAGGACACCTCGTGCGTGGAGAGCCCCCTCGGCCAAACAGGGGGCTCCCTCTTCGAGGAAGCCGAGTTGTTCGCTTCCCTCCCCGCGATGGACACGAGCGCGTCTGTCGAGAGTTACGAGGAGCTGACGTGAGCGAGCCGACGAAGAGAGAAGCAACGGCAGAAGACCTGCGGATGGAACAGGGCCGCTGGTGGTTCGTCGGCCTGGATCTTCTCATCAGCCTCTGTTGCTGAACGGTGTACGCGTTTAGGCTGTTCCGCAAGCCCTCGGAGCAGCTGTAGGGGATCGGGGCCACCGCGAGCGGTCTTTCCGTTCATGGTGTTCCTGGCCGGCCTTTCTCCAAACGTGGGGATCCCCACGCTCACCTACGAGTTGGTCGCCGGAGCTGGGGTTGGTTTCCTGTATGGCTGCTCGATTTAAGAGAGGGTTGGCAGTCGGACTCACGGTGGTTGGGTTCGGTCTGTCGCCCCTCGTCACCGCGCCGATCGTGAGCGCCCTCATCGCCGCGGTGGGCCCGCTTCGGACTTTTCTCTACCGCGGCCTGGCGTTCACGGCGATCCTCATGGTATTGCCGTTCCCGCTCCGGTTCCCTCCCTCGGGTTGGATGCCGGCGGGGGGAGCGGATCATGCACAGCGCAAGGCTCCCTCGCCGAACTCCCTCCGCAGGCCCCATGAGCACGTTCCTCCCTCTAACCAGACAAACTTGCCTTGCGGGTCAAAAGCCGCCTTTCACAAGGCGTCAAAGGACTCTGAAACTCGTCGTCAAGGCTTCGTGGACAATTTGTGCTTATCTAACTATTAAAACAGGACACGATGCGCCCCTGGCAACTTTATCGGCAACACTTCCAATTAGCATTTTATCCAAGCCTGTCAGACCCTTTGATCCGATCACAATCATGTCCACCTGCTCTCTAGCTGCAATGTCGACTATGGTCGTAGCCGCCTGTTGTCCTCTTACAACCATAGTTTTAACCTTAACGCCTTGCTTTTCGGCAAGGAACTCTGCTATCTCAAGACCAGCTTCACCGACTATTAGCGATTCTGACTTTCCTGCCTCACGATGATGTTTTTCCAGAATGCTGCATACATCAACACCAGCGTCACATCTTTTTAGGCCTAACCTATCCTTGTTTGGCGCCTCGAGAAGAGCATAACGGGAGGCATTAGCGAATGCTGTATCGACATAAAGTGCGATAAGGTCAGCATTCCTTTCTTTTGCCACTTGAACGGCTTGCTCTATTCCCTTCACGGATGGAAGGGAACCATCTGTTGCCACCAGAATCTTACTCATCCTTACCTCCTGAATATGTTCGCTTTATCGCCCGCGCCGGTTATCTCCTTTTTAGATAACCATTGCGCCAACTTATATGATGCCTCACCCTTGCCACTTTAGCACGCTCTTTGAGCCTTGTCTCCCCCCAAGCAAACTGGGGAGATTTGGCCCTTTCCAAACCGTTGCAGCAGGCAATAGTTCTGCATATATGACCAGCTATGGAAACGCGGGAATCCCTGGAATCAACCCACTCGCTGCCATCGCAACGGTACAGACGATGAAAGTGATAAGCGGTACAATGATTCGATCGATCATCGGCAATGACATGGTTCTTTCGCGATCGCCAAGGAGCCCGCTGTTATGAAGCAGCATTGCAAATGACCAGCCCACAACCGGGTTTACAAGTACTGCACCAAATATGCATATACCAGCTTGCTGCGCCTCGGGAACCGTTTTTATCATCTGCATTCCAGCCTCAAGCAAGGGAAGGAATACGCCAACGATCAAAGCGACTCTGAGCATGGGCGCCCACTTCGCTATATCCATGGGAAAACCTAAGACGACTGCCAGAATACAGCCAATTCCGGTCAATATTGCTCCGGCAGGAATCGGTCTTTTCGCAATGGCTGCAGGAATCATGTAGGTCCCCCACGACGAGGTAAGATTACCGCCGCCAAGAACACTTCCGACCGCCTGTCTCACCGAGCAGGCAACCATGGTGTCGTCAACATCCATTAGGGTCTTTCCTGAACCTTCCGGATAGTTTACTTCCTGAAATATCTTATGACTTAAAAAATCAGGCGGCCACATAGCAATTGCCAGCACGGCAAAAGGCAATACGGCAATAAAGTGTCCCAGGTTTGGCCAGCCGAGCATCCAGCCGGTATCGGCGCCCCACCAGTAGAAAGGGTTCAAGTGGGGAATTCCCGGTGAGGTTACGAACCGGAATGGAGCTCCCATAATCAGAGCGACACCTACTGCAATGGCTGAACATAGTGGTATAGCAAGCCATCGCTTTCCAATCCTTGCCAGATAGGCGTAGATAAGAATAGTGACAGCTATGACCACGAGAAAGACCAGTTCCATTTCCAGACCGACGGCCCACCGCCTTAGAGCCTCCATCTGACCAATGAGACCCATCACTCCCAGGATGATAAGCAATCCGGCACGCACGCCGGTTCCAGTTAGATTGACCAGTCTGGAGCCGCCTTTTGCGAAACCTAATATCAAGCCGAAGATACCAACCATGACCCCCAGAGCGAGAGGATGCCCCCCTGCAAGAACAATCAGCCCGATAAGTGGGATCATCGGACCATGACATCCGGGTAGATTTGCCCGGGGATTGAAAAATCCGCTTACGGGAATTACAAAGAGGATCGCGGCGATCAACATTTCAAACCGGACGTTTTCGGCGACGAAATCTGGCAGGAGATTATATCCCATAGCCCTAAAGCCATAAGCGAAGGCGGCCACAATGGCGGTGGTCATCACAATTTTGCCGATGGTTCCTGAAATGGCAGGAACAAGATCCTCAATCGCGAAATTAAAGTCTCTCTTCGGAAGATTGAGGCGCCAGCGTCTGGGCGCCATTATCTTGAGCTCGTTTTCCAAGTACTCAGTTCTTGTTGCAAATTCGCTCGCCGGTCGGTGTAGATTCTGATATTCGCTGGTCTCTTTCACTTTTGACATTTACCCGCTCCTTCATTTATTGCATTTTCCGAAGTTCTTCCCCTGGCTTTAGAACGAACCTGCGCCCCTAAAACGGAACCACTTGGAGGGCCGATGACGATTAAGACCCTCGGGTGGATCCCCGGCTTCGTAAGGTACTCCACAGGCGCTCGGTAGTCAAGCCCCGAGGCGCCTCCGTTCGCTGTTGCAGTACAGCAGCTGCCAATCGCCGATCCGCTCCAGTTCTTCCGAGGCGAGTTGGTTACGACAGGGACGACGGGTTCAGAGGTCAGGTTTGACCCCAAACCCTGGTTTCCTCTGCGCCCTCTGCGTGCTCGGCGGTGAATGGTGTGGCGATGGCTGAACTCATGTTACCGGCCTTGTCCCGGTCTGGGTCTCACAGGCCGTAACGGTGTTCAGGAGGAGCATCGCCACCGTCATCGGCCCGACCCCGCCCGGCACCGGGGTGATCGCCTCGACCTTGCCCACCAGGGCGTCGAAGTCCGTGTCCCCGACCAGGCGGAACCCGGACTTGGCGGGGCCCTCGACCCGGTTCACCCCGACGTCAACCACCACCGCCCCGTCCCGGACCATGTCCGCGGTGATCGCCCGCGGTGCCCCCATCGCCGCCACGAGGATGTCGGCCTGGCGCGTGATCCGCCCCAGATCCGGCGTCCCGGTGTGGCACACCGTCACGGTGGCGTTGGCCCCGGCCGCCTTCTGGATCAAGATCGCGAACAACGGCTTTCCGTTGAGGTTGCTCCGGCCGCAGATCACGACGTGCTTCCCCTCCGGGGAGTAGCCGCTGCGCAGGAGGAGTTGGTGCACGCCGTGGGGGGTGCAGGGGAGGAGGTACGGCGCCCCCAGGAGGAGTTTCCCCACGTTCAAAGGGTGAAAGCAGTCCACGTCCTTGTCGGGGGCGATGGCCGCGGTCACCGCCTGGGGGCGGATCTGCCTGGAAAGCGGGAGCTGCACGAGGATCCCGTGCACGGAAGGATCCCGGTTGAGCTCGCCGATCTTCGCCAGCAGGACCGCCTCCGAGGTGGCCTCGGGGAACACGACCGTCTCCGAGGCCACATCCACCTCGGCGCAGGACTTCGCCTTCTGCTTCATGTACGACACCGAGGCCGGGTCCTCCCCCACCCGCACCATCGTCAGCCGAGGTGCAATCCCCCGCGTCGCGAGCCGCTCGACCCGCTCCCGGAGTTCCTCATGGACCTGGGCCGCGGCCGATTTTCCGGACAGGATCTTCGCCGCCATCGTGCCCCCTTCGCTTAGTCTTGAGGATGGACGCCGGCGATTATAGCCCTGACCGGCGCTCCGGGGTGGGGCGGGTTCGGTCGTCCCCAGAGAAGAGCACGTCGGGTGTGGGCATCCCCTGGAACACGCGATGCCGGGTGCACCGGGAACAAGGAACAACACCCGCGCGGTTGTCGCCTCAACCCAAGATCTGTTCAGAGCTTGTCTCTTGACAAGGGACTTGGGAGAGGGGGAGGCGGTGAGCGTGCTAGGTCGTAAGGTGAGCACTGGTGCTGTACCCGTGGTCCTTGATCAGCGCCACGGGTGTCGCGACCTTGACACGGAGGCTATGTAAGGTAGACTTCGTTCTGTAAGGGAAATGCAGGAGGTAAAGGATGCCCATTTCAACCTTGACGTCCAAGAACCAGATCACAGTACCGAGGGAACTCGTCCATCGCTGGCACCTGAGGCAGGGCGATGGCCTCCTCTTTGTGTGGGAGGCCGATGGGGTACGGGTGGTGCCCGTTCGAAGAACACCGCTCTGTGAGCTGCGCGGTTCGGTCCAGCCTAAACAGCCGTTTGCCTCAATCGCCGAGGTCCGCCAGGTCGCCCGCGAGGAACGGGCTTCGCGCCATGCCCAAGCCAAGCCGAAGCGTTGATACCTGCTTTTTCCTGCGCTACCTGACCAACACCCCGCCGGAGCAGGCGGAGCAGGCCGAACAGGTGCTCCGCGAGGCCCAGGCGGGCAAAGTGAGGCTGGTCGTTCCGGCGTTGGTGATCGCCGAGCTCATTTGGGTCCTGGAGTCCTCGGTGTTCAAGCTCCCCAAACGTCAGGCGGCGGAGAAGGGGGTGGCCGTTCTGAATATGCCCGGGATGGAGGTCGAGAACGCCCATCTCCTCGAGGAGGCCGCGACCCTGCACGCGGAGTTGAACATCGACTTCACGGACGCGTACCTCGCCTGCTTCGCCAGGGCGAAGGGCCTGGACGACGTCTACACATTCGACCGGAGCGATTACACCAAGATCGGTTGGCTGAACATCTTGCCTTAGGCCAACGTCTCGACCTCATGGCGGTTGTTGCGCAAACACACCCTGATGTGTCGGAACCGGCTTTCCGGGTTAGAATGTCTGCGGCAGGCATTCCTGACCAGGAGCGCACGATGAGAAAGAAGTTCGATCAGGTCTACCAGTTCAAGGTCGCGCTGCGGGGAGTACGCCCGCCGATCTGGCGGCGAATCCAGGTGCCGAGCACCTACACGTTCTGGGACCTGCACGTCGCCATCCAGGACGCCATGGGCTGGGAGGACTGTCACCTTCACGAGTTCACGATGCCCCACCCCGAGAGCGGAGAGGAGAGGCATATCGGCCTCCCCGACCCCGATTGGCGGCCGGAGGTGCTCGTGGACCGGAGGCAGAAGATCGGGGACTGGTTCTCCCTGGAAAACCGACGCGCCGAGTACATCTACGACTTCGGGGACGGCTGGCAGCACACCGTGAAGCTTGAGAAGATCCTGCCCCGGGAGCCAGGGATGCAGTACCCCCGCTGCATCGCCGGGAAGCGGGCCTGCCCTCCCGAGGACTGCGGCGGCATCGGCGGCTACGCCGAGATCGTGGCTGGCGAGAGCGAATCTCAGGAGGAATTCGCGGACTACGACCCGGAGCAGTTCACGCCGGCGGAGGTCTGGTTCGACGACCCGGACCGGTGCTGAGAACTGACGAGCGGGCATCTCGGGTGAGGGACGAGCCCCGGAGGTGGCTCCGGCCGTAGACGAACACCTCCGTTATCCCATATCCCAGAAGTTGCACCAACGTGAGCGCAAAGGCCGCGAGGCATGAAACCCTCTCACCGCCGAGGCCGCGGAGGACGCCGAGAGAGCCAAGAGGTGGGTTGGCTAGAAGCCGTTGCAAAACGCGGGATTGTCAGCATGCCACCACAAAGGACACGAAGCACACGAAGAAGAACCGAGCCGGAAGATGTCCAGATCCCATATGCTGATCGTGGAAACGGAACGACAGCCGGCCCCCGTTGTTCCTGGATTCCAAGAGATCGAACAGGTCTCGGCGCTGAGACTCAAGATTCCTTGGTGTCCTTTGTGGTAGAAGAGCCGAGGTGGGTAGCTACTCCCTATCCTGTTTTGGCCTCTACCGGCTTTCGTGTGGGTAGAGGCACATGCGTACCGTCACCCGCCATGCCAAAGCGAACCACCAAGGACACGAAGGGCACAAAGAAAGTACAACCCGGATAGCGCATCTCTCGGCGGAGACCGCTGAGAAAGGCTAAAACCAGTTTCAAAATGGCGTG
>CAYSZC010000033.1:0-10192 GCA_964435345.1 uncultured Thermotogaceae bacterium | reverse complement strand
GGACAGGGAAATCTGCGGGAGAAGCTCCCAGGACTCCCCGGTCCGGTTCTCCACCACCCGGCATAGGAGATAGGCGAGCACGCACAGGTGGACATGAGCGGTGATCCGCTCCGGGGTCCGGTGGTACACCGGTTCGATGTCAAGCACGCTCTTCATCGACCGGAACGCACGCACGAAAGGCCTGTGGCCACACATGGCCAAGTACGTGCACCTCCACCTGCGGTAGGGGCGAACCCGCAACGGGCAGGATAGGATCAGGCTTCGGGAGCTGCCCCGCCGCCGGGGGGCACGGCGAGGGCCTCACGGCGGAACTGGCTCGTGTACAGGCGCCCGTAGAACCCGCGGGCCCGCAGAAGTTCGTCGTGCGTCCCACGCTCGAGGATCTGCCCACCGTCAATGACGATCACTTGATCGGCATTCCGTATCGTGGACAGCCGGTGGGCAATCACGAAGCTCGTCCGGCCCTTCATCAGGCCGAGAAGCGCCCGCTGGATGGCGACCTCTGTCCGCGTGTCCACGCTGCTCGTGGCCTCGTCGAGGACGAGGATCCGTGGGTCGGCGAGCACGGCCCGCGCGATCGCCAGGAGCTGTCGTTGGCCCTCGCTCAGGTTGGCCCCCCGCTCGGAGAGAACGGTCTGGTAACCATCGGGGAGCCTGCGGATGAACGGGTCGGCGTGGGCCAGCCGGGCCGCGGCGGCCACCTCGTCGTCGGTGGCGTCAAGTCTCCCGTAGCGGATGTTCTCCATCACTGTGTCCGCGAACAGGAACGTCTGCTGGAGCACGATCCCGATCTGGCGTCGAAGTCTCGCCCGCTGTACCCGGCGGATATCCACCCCATCCACGAGGATCGCCCCCTTATCCACGTCGTAGAACCGGGTGAGGAGGTTCACGATCGTCGTCTTCCCGGCCCCGGTCGGCCCGACGAGGGCGATCATCTGGCCTGGCTTCGCCTCCAGGCTGACGTTGCGCAGGACGGGCACGTCGGGGACGTAGCTGAAGTCCACATCCCTGAACTCGACATGGCCGCGCACTGCGCTGGGTTCGACGGCGTCGCCGGTGTCGGTGAGGTCGGGGGAGGTGTCCATCGTCTGGAAGATCCGCTCCGCGCCGGCGAGGGCGGACTGGACCTGGTTGTAGAGGTCTCCCAGCATCCGCAGGGGTTCGGCGAACTGGCGGGAGTAGCTGATGAACGCGGCGATCGTGCCCACGCTCGCCCGACCAAGGAGGGTCAGCCACCCCCCGAGCCCGGCGAGGATCGCGATGTTGGCGTTGGAGAGGATCCCCATCATCGGTGGGATGAGGAGGGCGTAGCTCTGGGCGCGGATCCCCGCGGCGCGGACCCCGGCGTTGGCCGCGTCGAAGCCGCGTAGCACGCTGTCCCCTTGCCCGAACGCGAGAACCACCCGCTGCCCGCTGTAGGCTTCCTCGAGCTTCCCGTTGAGCTCGCCGAGCCTTTGCTGGTACTCGCGGAACCCCTTGCGGGTCCGCTTGCCCACCCAGCCCACGAGTCCAAGCATGAGCGGGAACGCGACGAACGACCCCAGGGCAAGGAGCGGATTCAAGGCGAACATCATCACCAGGATCCCGACGAGGGTCAGGCTCCCCGTGAAGAGCTGAAGGATGTTCTGGGACAGGACGCGGTTGATGGCGTCCATGTCGTTCGTGAGCCGGCTCATCGTCTCCCCATGCGGCCGAGCGTCGAAGAACCGCAGGGACAGGGTCTGGAGGTGGGCGAACAGGTCGCGGCGCAAAACGCGCATCGCCCGCTGGGTGGCATGGGCGAGGATGAGGTTCTCCGCGTACCGGGCGCCCCACGCCCCGAGGTACATCCCGAGCATGAGGAGGACGATGCGCAAGAGGAGCGCCGGATCCTGGCCCCGGATCGCCCCATCGATCGCCCGGCCCATGAGAAACGGCCCGACCAGGGCGAGCCCGGTGGCGACAAGGGCGAGGGCGAACACGATCGCGAAGTGAACCCGGTACGGGCGGAGGTAGCCCAGCAGGCGACGCAAGGTGCCGCGCACGTCGAGCGCTTTCTCGATCCGCGCCCCGCCCATCCCCGGCCCGCGGCCGGGTCCGGGCCCAAATAGGCGCGGAACCGGGGCTTCCCCCGCCGGGCGGGGCTGTCCGCGCGGCTCAGCCGCCATGCGCCACCTCCCCGTTCCCGAGCTGGGAGGCGTAGATGTCGCGGTAGATCGGGCTTTCCTGCATCAGTTGGTCGTGGGTGCCGATCGCCGCCACCCGGCCCCCGTCCAGGATGACGATCTTGTCGGCGAGGAGGACGGTGGAGATCCTCTGGGCGACGATGAACCGGGTCGAGGAATGGGTCTCCGCCATCAACCGGTCGAGGGCGTCCTGGAGCCGGACTTCGGTCTCGATGTCCACCGCGCTCGTGCTGTCGTCAAGGATGAGCACGCGCGGCTTCACAAGCAGGGCACGGGCGATGGCGATCCGCTGCCGCTGGCCGCCGGACAGGTTCACGCCCCGCTCTCCCACCACTGTGTCGTAGCCTTGGGGAAGCTCGACGATGAACGTGTGGGCCTGGGCCGCCCGGGCCGCGGCGATCACCTCGTCGTCGCTCGCCTCGGGCCGACCGTAGCGGATGTTGTTGCGCACCGTGCCCGTGAACAGGACGGCCTCTTGGAGGGCGATGCCCATCCCCCGCCGTAGGGAGGCGAGCGACAGGTCACGTACGTCGGTTCCATCTACGGTGACGCGGCCGCCCGTCACGTCGTAGAAGCGGGGGATGAGGTGGATGAGGGTGGACTTCCCGGACCCGGTGGCGCCGAGGATCGCCACCGTCTCCCCCGGCTCGGCGACGAGGTTCACCCCACGCAGGACCGGCTCCCCGCCGTCTCCGTCGTAGGCGAAGGTCACGTCGTCGAACGCCACCCGCGCGCCCCGCCGCTCTGCCGTCGGCCACGGTTGGGCGCGGGGGAGCTCCACCACTTCCGGTGTCGTGTCCAGAACCTCCAGAATCCGCGAAGCGGACGCCTCGGCCGCGGACAGAGGGCCCATCATCATCGCGATGAGCATCATCGGGAACAAGGCCATCGTGAGGTAGTTGATCGAGGCCACCACCTGACCCACGGTCATCGTCCCCTCGATCGCCGCCCGGCCCCCCAGCCACACCGCTCCCACCACCCCCAGGTTCACGAGGAGGGTCATCGTCGGGCCGATCACGGCAAAAAGCGTCATCACTTGGATGTTCTTCCTCATCAGAGCTTCGTTCTCGCGGTCGAACCGGCCCGCCTCGTGGCCCTCGCGAACGAACGCCTTCACCACGCGCACCCCGGCCAGGTTCTCCTGGAGCACGGTGTTCAGCCGGTCGAGCTGCTTCTGGACGGCGAGGAACATCGGCCGTGCCCGCCCGATGAACACGGCCACGAGCACGACGATCACAGGGACGAACGCGGCGAGCATCCACGCCAGGCTGCGGCTGGTGAGGACGAGGAGGACGATGCTTCCCAGGACCCACACCGGGGCTCGGGTGAGGATGCGCAGCGACATCGCCACGATCATCTCCACCATGTGCACGTCGCTCGTGCTGCGCACGATCAGCTGTCCGGTCTGGAGGCGATCGAGGTTCGCGAACGAGAACGTCTGCACCTTGCGCATGACGGCGCGCCGCACGTCGTGGGCGAACCCCTGCCCGACCCGCACGGAGAGGATCGTGTTGGCGACCGCAAACACGGTGGACAGGACCGCTGCCCCGATCATGGCCAGCGCGGTGGTGGCGATCAGGCCCATGTTCCCGGCGGCGATGCCCTGGTCAATGATCCGCTGCGTGAGGCGGGGGATGAGAAGATCCGCGCCCACCATCCCCAGGAGCAGGGCCAACGCCCCGAACGCGTACCTTCGGTACGGGCGCACGAACCGAAACATCCGGACGAGCGACCTCACGGGGTTGCCTCCCGCCCCAAGCCGTCGCGGAGCTTCCGCAGGAGCGGGACGAGCCGGGCCCGTTCAGTCATGCTGAGGATCGCGCCCAAGTCGGTCTCGATCTCCCGCCAGATTGCCTCGGCCTGGCCGCGCGCTGCCTCCCCGTTCGCGGTGAGGTACACGCGGGACACGCGTTGATCGGTGGGGTCCGTCTTCCGCTCGATCAGGCCGGCGCTCTCCATGCGCTGCAGAACCTCGGTGAGGGTCGCTGGGCGGACCAACGTCCGCCGAGCGAGCTCGGTCTGGGCAAGCCCGTTCTCATGGCCGAGGCGGAACAGGATGGCCCCCTGACCCCGGCTGAGCCCGACCCCCTCCATCCGGGTGTGGACGCGGTCGCGGAGGAGCTTGGCTACCTGCATCAGCAGGTGACCCATCCGTTCGTCATCCGCCCCGAGTTGGTCCCGCAACGTTTCGCCTCCTAACTTTTAGGAGGCGAATGATACCTGCGGCGGATGGCGTGTCAACCCGGCATGCGGATGGCGTTGACCCACCCGGGGTGGGGTCGGTAGACTGAGTCCATGAGCAAACGTGTGCAGATCCCGGTGCGGGGGATGACCTGCGCCTCGTGCGTGGCCCACGTGGAGAAGGCCCTGTCGAGCGTCCCTGGCGTCCGCAAGGCGGAGGTCAACCTCGCCACGGAGCGGGCCACGGTGCTGGGTGAGGACGTGCCAGCGACTGTTCTCGCCCAAGCCGTGCGCGACGCCGGCTACGACGTGCCCACGGAGACGGTCGTCCTCGCGATCGGCGGGATGACCTGCGCCTCCTGTGTGGCCCACGTGGAGAAGGCCCTGGGCCGTGCGCCGGGGGTCCTCTCGGCGAGCGTGAACCTGGCCACGGAGAAGGCCACGGTCACCTTCATCCCGGGCGCGGCCGGCAGGGACGACTTCCAGGAGGCCGTGGCCGAGGCGGGCTACGAGGTCCGGGAAGTCGCCTCCGGTGGCGTGGCGGCTCTGGCGGAAGACGAGACCGAGCGCAAGATGCGGTCGGCCCGGATGCGGATGCTCGTCGCCTGGGCGTTCACCGCGCCGATCATTCTATGGATGCTCCCGGAGATGCTGTTCGGCCTGATGTGGCCGAGCCACACCGTGTTCAAGCTGGGGATGGTCGTCCTCGCCCTGCCCGTGCTGGCCGTGGTCGGCCGCCGCACGTACCGGGGCGGGTTCGCGGCGGTGCGGCACGGCTATGCGAACATGGACACTCTGATCTCCCTCGGCGCCGGGGTCTCGTTCCTCACCGGGCCGGCCTCGTTCTTCCTGCCGGTCGCGAACTACGCCGGCGTCGCGGCGATGATCATGGCGTTCCACCTCACCGGTCGCTACGTGGAGGAAACGGCCAAAGGACGGGCCTCCCAAGCGATCCGGAAACTCCTGGAGCTGGGGGCCAAGACCGCCCGCATCCTCCGCGACGGGGTGGAGGCGGAAGTGCCCATCGAGGCCGTCCAGGTCGGAGACGTGATGGTCGTCCGGCCGGGAGAGAAGATCCCCACCGACGGCCGGGTCGTCGCCGGGGAGAGCACGGTGGACGAGTCCATGGCCACCGGGGAGTCCATGCCGGTCGAGAAGGCGCCCGGCGACGAGGCGATTGGGGCCACGGTGAACCAAGAGGGCGTACTCAAGGTCGAGGCGACCCGGATCGGGCGGGACACGTTTCTCGCTCAGGTGATCCGGCTCGTGGAGGAGGCACAAGGGTCGAAGGTGCCGATCCAAGAGTTCGCCGACCGGGTGACCGGCGTGTTCGTGCCCGTGGTGCTGGGGATCGCCGCGCTGACCGTGCTCGCCTGGATCCTCGTGCCCGGGCTGATGCGGCCCCTCGTCGAGGCCGGATCGTTCCTGCCGTGGGTCAACGCGAACCTGGGCACCGTCACCTTGGCCCTCGTCTCGATGGTCGCCGTGCTCGTGATCGCCTGCCCGTGCGCGCTGGGCCTGGCCACCCCCACCGCGCTGATGGTGGGGAGCGGCATGGGCGCCGAGCGCGGGATCCTCATCCGCTCCGGCGCGGCGATCCAGACGCTCCGGGACGTGCGGGTCGTCATCTTCGACAAGACGGGGACGCTCACCAAGGGGAAGCCAGAAGTCACGGACGTCGTTCCCGCGGAGGGCGTCACCGAACAGGAGTTGCTCCGCCTGGCCGCGGCGGCCGAGCGGGGCAGCGAGCACCCCGTGGGCCGGGCGATCGTCGCGCGGGCCGAGGCCGCGGGGGTCGCGATCCCCGAGGCGACTGGGTTCCAGGCGGTCCGCGGGAAGGGGGTCACGGCCACGGTGGACGGGCAGCCGGCTCTCGTCGGCGCCCGACAGCTCCTGAGAGATGCCGGCCTGGATCCGACAGGGCTAGAGCGAGAGCTGCAAGCGCTGGAGGAACAGGGGAAGACAGCGGTGCTCGTGGCCGTGGGGAAGAAGCTGGCCGGCCTGATCGCGGTCGCCGACGCGCCCAAGGACGGCTCGGCGGCGGCGATCGCGGAACTCCACCGCATGGGCCTCAAGACAATGATGCTCACCGGCGACAACTCCCGCACTGCCCAGGCCATCGCCCGCCGGGTAGGGATGGACCACGTGCGGGCCGAGGTGCTTCCCGACGGCAAGGTGGCCGAGGTCGCGAAGCTGCAACAGGAACTGGGCCCCGTGGCATTCGTCGGGGACGGGATCAACGACGCTCCGGCCCTCGTCCAGGCCGACGTGGGGATCGCGATCGGCACCGGCACGGACATCGCGATCGAGGCGAGCGACGTGACCCTCGTGCGGGGGGAACTGGCCGCGGTGGCCGAGGCGATTCGCCTGTCCCGTGCAACGTTCCGTAAGATCCGGCAGAACCTATTCTGGGCGTTTTTCTACAACGTGGTGATGATCCCGCTGGCGATCGTCGGCTGGATGCACCCGGTGCTGGCCGAGATCGCGATGGCCACCAGCTCCGTGAGCGTGGTCGCGAACGCCAACCTCCTCCGCCGGGCGAGGATCCGCAGCACGTGACATCGCATGCCCACGACCACAATCCCCCACTTGCATCCCGCCGGTAAACACCCTAGACTGATGTGCTTGCCGCAGCATGTCGCGTGAAACGGGAGACAGGACGCGCGTTGGGATCCTGTTCGCCGACGCCACCGAGCGGGTGCGGTGCGCCGAACACGCGGAGGCTTTGGGGCACGAGGCGCTGGTCTCCACGCCGGCCAAGGCCCGCCTTGAGGAATGGGCAGACCTGAGCGTCCTCATCGCCGATGCGAGGGCGGCCGAGCGCCGTGGACCCGACCTCAAGACGCTCAAGGATCGCAGCGCCGCCGACTTCCGGTACCTCCCGCTTGTGATCGCCCTCCCGATCCGAGCCGACTTCGCGCCGTGGTTCTCGTTCGGGTTCGACGACGTGCTGCGCACCCCGATTCAGAGAGAGGCGCTGCGGGTGCGGATCGAGATCTGGCGCCGGCTGCGGGAGGAGGCGGAGCGGCACTACCGCTCGCTCGTCGAGGGGAGCGCGATCGGGATCTACCGCACGACCCCGGAGGGGAGGATTCTCTACGCCAACCCTGCTTTAACCCGGATGCTCGGATTCGCGTCGTTCGCGGAACTCCAGGACAGAAACCTTGAAGAGGAAGGATTCGAGTCGGCACAAATCCATGCCCGGTTTCGGGAGAGAATCGAGCGAGACGGGCGGGTCACAGGATGGGAGGCGACCTGGACCCGGGCGGACGGGACCCCACTCCACGTCCGGGAGAGCGCCCAGGTCGTCCGCGACGCCACGGGCCGGGTCCTCTACTACGAAGGGACGGTAGAGGACATCACCGCGCGCGTCGAGATCGAGGAGCGAGTGGCCGCGATCCGCGAGCTGGGACGGACGCTTGCCCTCACTCGGGACGAACGAGAGATCGTGCAAGCCACGGTGGGAGCAGCCCGGGACGTACTGGGGATCGAGGACTGCGAGCTGTTCCTCGTGGATCCCGACAGGCGAAAACTCGTGTTCGGCGCCCAGACGACCGGGCACGTCCCGCCCGGGCCGGTGGAGTTCCCGCTCGATGCCGAACAGGGGATCATGGCCGCCGTGGCCCGTACCGGGGAGGCGATCTGCCTTCCCGACATCACGGAAGATCCACGCTACATCGGAGGGTCCCTCAGGAACCGGTCCGAGCTGTGCGTGCCGGTCAAGGCGGAGAGAAAGGTCCTCGGCGTGCTCAACGCCGAGAGCCCGCTCCCGGGGAGGTTCGGTCCCGCGGAGAGACAGCTTCTCGAGGTTCTGGCCAGCCAGGCGGCGATCGCCATCGCCAATGCCCGCCTCTTCGCCGAGACCCAACGGCTGGAGACGTTCAATGCGGGGATCGTCCACGGCATGTCGGAGGGGATCCTGACCGAGGATTCTGAGGGGACGATCACCTTCGTGAACCCGGCGATGTCGAAGCTGCTCGGGTATGGCCCGGAGGAACTCCTCGGCAAGAACTGGCAGGCGATCGTGCCGGCCGAGCATCGGGACCGGGTGTCCGAGGAACTCGCGACTCGCCCTGCCGGCGTGCCGAGCCGCTACGAGATCGCCCTGCTCCGGAAGGACAAGCGGCAGGTTCCGGTCATCGTGAGCGCGCGTCCCCTCTTCCAGGACGGGCGCTTCACCGGGGTTCTGAACGTGTTCACGGACACGACAGAGCTCAGGGAGTCCCAGCGAGCGCGGCAAGAGACGGAGCGCCAACTACGGAACATCGTCGAGCACAGCACCAATGTCTTCTATGCGCAAGATGTGAACCACGTGTTGACCTATCTCAGCCCCCGATCGCTGGATTTCTTGGGTTGCGAGCCGGAAGAGGCACTGCGCCGCTGGACTGACTTTGTGACCGACAATCCGCTCAACGAGAAGGGCTACGAAGCCACCCAGCGGGCCATCGAAACTGGCCAGCCGCAGCCCCCGTACGAGTTGGAACTGAAGACGAAGCTGGGGAACATCCTCTGGGTCGAGGTCCGCGAAGCCCCGGTTGTGGCGAATGGGAAGACCGTCGCGATCGTTGGCGCCCTCACCGACATCACCGAGCGCAAGCGGGCCGAGGCAGCCCTGCAGCGCTCCGAAGCTCAGTACCGGGAGCTCGTCGAGGAAGTGAACGACGTCATCTTCTCCGTAAACGCGGACGGGGACGTGACGTACATCAGCCCGGCCATCCGACCCCTCGCCGGGTACGCCCCCGAGGAGATCGTGGGCAAACCGTTCGCCGAGTTCGTTCACCCCGAGGATCGTCCCGGGCGCGCGGCCACGTTTCGAGACGTGCTCGCCGGTCGCAAGGCGCCGTACGAGTTCCGCGTGATCGCTAAATCCGGGGATCCCATCTGGGTCCGCACCTCCAGCAAGCGGTTCCTCGCGGGAGACCGGGTGATGGGCCTCCGCGGGGTGATGACCGACATCTCCGCCCAAAAGAAGGCCGAGGCAGAACAACGGGCGCATGGCGCACGGCTTCAAACGTTGCTCGACGGGGTCGTTCAGGCGCTGGAAGCGACGGTCAAGCTCCGCGACCTCTATACGGCCGGGCACCAGGAGCGGGTGGCCGCGCTGGTCTGTGCCATCGGGCGGGAGCTTGGATTGCCCGAGGCCGAGGTGGAGGGCCTGCGGATCACTGCCCTCGTACACGACCTGGGAAAAACCGTGGTACCGATGGAAATCCTGAGCAAGCCTGGCAAGCTGCAGCAAAGCGAGATGGTCATCGTGCAGGGCCACGTCCTGGCTGGGTACAACGTGCTGAAGGGGATCGAGTTTCCCTGGCCGGTGGCGGCCACGGTCCTCCAACACCACGAGCGGCTGGATGGCTCCGGGTACCCTCACGGGCTCACGGGCGAGGAGATCTCCCTCTGGGCACGGATCCTCGCCGTGGCCGACGTGGTGGAGGCGATGTCCTCCCACCGCCCGTACCGCCCCGCGCGGGGACTAGAGGCAGCCCTGGCAGAGATCGAAGCCGGGAAAGGCGCCCGATACGACCCCGCAGTCGTGAACGCGTGCTTGGCCGTGTTCCGTCAGGGGTTCGCGTTGCCCCCGAGCGACCTCTAGAACCTGTTTCACAACAGGACAGGGAGTAGCTATCCACCTCGGCCCTTCTACCACGAAGTACACCAAGGACTCTTGAGTCTCAGCGCCGAGATCTGTTCGATCTCTTGAGATGCAGGGGCGACGAGGGCCGGCTGTCGTCTCGCTTCCAGGATGCGCATCTGGGATCTGAACATCCTCCGGCTCGGTTCTTCTTCGTGTGCTTCGCGTCCTTTGTGGTGGCCTGCTGGCAATCCCGCGTTTTGAAACGGCTTCT
>CAYSZC010000032.1:0-10229 GCA_964435345.1 uncultured Thermotogaceae bacterium | reverse complement strand
CGGACCTGCGGCACGCAGGCATTCGGCACGCGGATTCCCGCTGTAGCTCTGTACGTACGGCGGAGTGCATGGCTTGTTTACCGCCGAGACCGCCGAGGTCGCAGAGGAACCCGAACGGCATGGGTTGGGGTGAAGCGTTCTCGGCGTCCTCTGCGGTGAGTCGGTATCCAACCGCGGGGATCCGATCTTGTCCGCGCCTGCCTGTCGGCAGACAGGTAGCCGAAGGCTCAGCGGGCTACTGGCACACAGGCTGCTAGACCAATCGTAGCCTTGGACCTCCAGGCGCTCCTGGATCCCAGCGAGCACGGCCGAGGGCAACGTGGGGGTCCGGCTGAGAATCCACCCGTAGCTCCGCGACGGGTGACCGACTACGGCGTAGGAGTAGTCAGGCGCGAGGTCCACCGTCTCCACCACCCGCAGCGGCGGCTTCGCCCCGACGATCCCGGTCACGACCAGGCCTACCGCCAGGGCCGCCACAATCCAGAACGCCATGTTGTCTTGACCTATGCCTATCACCTCGCCCAGATCGTAGTTCGTGGGTGTCGTGTCGGCCAGTCCGCTCGGGACGGGATCAGTGTGGGTCGTCGGTTTGCCCTGTCCCGCTGCGAGCGACTAAGATGAACCCGTCCTGGGCCGCGGGCCGGCGTGGGGCGGGCAGGCGCCGTAGAGCGTGCAGGGACGATCAGGGAGGCAGGCGGATGAACCATAGCGAGATCGCGAGCTTCATCTGGGGCGTGGCCGACCTCATCCGGGACACGTTCAAGCGGGGAAAGTACCAGGACGTGATTCTCCCCCTCACCGTGCTGCGACGGCTGGACTGCGTGCTCTCCCCGGCGAAGGAGCGCGTCCTCGCCGAGAACGAGAAGTACAAAGGCAAACTGGAAAACCCCGACCGCAAGCTCCGTGAGGCCTCCGGCTATGCGTTCTGGAACACCTCGCGCTACGACTTCGAGAAACTCCTCGCCGACCCCCCGAACCTCGCCGCCAACCTCCGCAACTACATCGCTGGGTTCTCTCCCAACATGCGCGAGGTCCTGGAGAAGTTCGACTTCGACAACACGATTGCCAAACTCGACGAGGCGGGACTCCTCTACCAAGTGGTAGAGCGGTTCAAGAACGCCGATCTCCATCCGGAACGGGTCCCGAACCCGATGATGGGCACAGTCTTCGAGGAGCTCATCCGCAAGTTCAACGAGGCCCTCAACGAGAACCCAGGCGAGCACTTCACGCCCCGCGACGTGGTGCATCTCATGGTGGCCCTTCTCTTCGCCGGGGACGAGGAGCGCATCCGTCAGCCGGGGATCGTGGTCACGGTGTACGACCCTTGTTGCGGGACCGGGGGGATGCTGACCATCGCCAAGGACCACGTCCTCGGCGCGGGAGACCGGCCCGGCCTCAACCCAGAGGCCTACGTGTACCTGTTCGGTCAGGAGGTGAACCCGGAGACGTTTGCGGTGTGCAAGTCAGACCTGTTCATCAAGGACCCCGAGGGTCGCGACGCCGACCACATCGCCTACGGAAGCACCCTCTCCCATGACCGGCACGCCGGGCGGCGGTTTGACTACCTCATCACCAACCCGCCCTACGGCAAGGATTGGCGGCGAGACGAGGCGGTGGTGAAGGACGAGTACGACCGCGCCCACGCCGGCCGGTTCGGGGCGGGACTGCCGCGGATCTCCGACGGCCAGCTCCTCTTCCTCCAGCACATGCTGGGGCGGATGAAGCCCCCCGAGGAGGGGGGTTCCCGGGTGGCGATCATCATGAACGGCTCGCCGCTCTTCACCGGCGACGCCGGAAGCGGCGAGAGCGAGATCCGCCGCTGGATTCTCGAGAACGACTGGCTGGAAGCCCTCATCGCGCTACCCGAGCAGCTCTTCTACAACACCGGGATCGCTACGTACGTCTGGGTGCTCACCAACCGCAAGGCCCCCGAGCGCCGGGGAACGGTACAGCTCATCGACGCGACCTCGTTCTGGGCCCCGATGCGGAAGAGCCTTGGCGACAAGCGGCGCGAGATCCCGCCCGAGAAGAGAGACGAGATCGTCCGGCTGTATCGGGAGTTCGCCGAGGGAGAGCAGGTGAGGATCTACCCCACCACCCACTTCGGGTACCGCAAGATCACGGTCGAGCGGCCGCTCCGGCTCAACTTCCAGGCGAGCCCGGAGCGGATCGCCCGCCTTGCCGAGGAGTCGGCGTTCAAGAACCTCGCCGTGAGCAAGAAGAAGAACCCCGTGGCCAAGGCGGCCGAAGAAGACCAGGGCCGGGCCGAGCAACAGACGATTCTGGCCATGCTGCGCGGGCTGCCGGACACCTTGTTCAAGGACCGGCAGGCGTTTCGGAAGTATCTCGGGCAGGCCACCAAGCGCGCCAAGCTGAAGCTATCCGCGCCGGTCCAGAAGGCGGTCCTTTCCGCTCTGTCCGAGCGGGACGAGACGGCCGAGATCTGCCGAGACAAGGACGGGAACCCCGAGCCCGACCCCGAGCTCCGGGATACGGAGAACGTGCCCCTCGGGGAGAGCGTGAAGGCGTTCTTCGAGCGCGAGGTTCTGCCCCACGTGCGCGACGCGTGGGTGAACGAAGGGATCCACGACCCCAAGGACGGCGCGGTAGGGAAAGTCGGCTACGAGATCAACTTCAACCGCTACTTCTACCGCTACACCGCGCCGCGCCCGCTCGAGGAGATCGAGGCCGACATCCGCGCCATCGAGGGCGACATCGTCCGGATGCTGGCGGAGGTGACGGGGGGGCAGGTCGGGTGATGGCGCGGAATGTCGGCACTTCCGGCGGGGTGCCGACATTCTGCGAAGAGATCGTGCGACGAATCGTCGGGACTTGCGCACAACCCCAGACGTTTCGTATCATCCCCTGCATGACGCCGACGTCGAAGCAGCGGGCCCTCCAAGTCATCAAGGAGATGGGGATCGCCCGTCCCCGCGATCTCGCGGCGCGCGGTATCACGCGGGCACAGATCTCTCGCCTCGTGGAGGACGGTCTCGTGCTGCGCCAGGCGCGAGGGATCTACATCGTTGCGCGTCATGCGCCGACGGCGGAGCACACGCTCGCTCACGTGGCCAAGCGCGTGCCAGAGGGAATACTCTGCCTCCTCACGGCACTGCGGTTCCACGGGCTCACCACCCAATCCCCGGCGGAGGTCTGGATCGCGCTCCCGGAGAAGGCGCGCAGACCGCGCCTCGACTACCCGCGCCTGCGTGTCGTGCGCTTCTCGGGCGCCGCGCTGACCGAGGGTGTCGAGGAGCGCCGCGTGGAGGGCGTGCCGCTCCGCATCTACACGCCGGCGAAGACCGTCGCCGACTGCTTCAAGTACCGTAACAAGGTCGGCATCGACGTCGCCGTTGAAGCACTCCGCGACTTCAGCCGGAAGCACCGCGGCCGCGCCACCGAGCTGGCGCGCTTCGCGCGCATCTGCCGGGTCTCACGCGTCATGCAACCCTACCTGGACGCGATCGCATGAGCGGCAAGACCAACCTCGCCGCATCGGTCGCCGCGCGCCTGCTGAACCGGGCCAAGCAGACCGGCGACGACTACCAGACCCTGCTCACGAGCTACTGTCTCGAGCGCTTTCTCTATCGCCTCGGCGTTTCCGACCGCCGCGACCGCTTCGTGCTGAAGGGCGCGATGCTGCTGCGGCTCTGGTCGGAGCGGCCCTACCGCGCCACGCGCGACCTCGATCTCCTGCGGCGGGGCGACGGTGCGTTCGACGCGATCCGGGACGACCTCCGTGCGATCGTTACAACGGCGGCCCCGCCGGATGCCGTCGACTTCGACGGCGAGCGCATCCGCCTCGAGGCGATCCGGGCTGAGGACGAGTACGCCGGCACGCGCGCGGCGCTGCCCGCCCGCTGCGGCAAGGCGCGCCTCGTTCTGCAGGTGGACATGGGGCTCGGCGACGCGGTGTGGCCGGCGCCGCAGACCTGCGCCTATCCGGCCCTGCTCGACTTTCCCGCGCCCGAGCTACTCGCCTACCCGCGTGAGGCGGTGGTCGCGGAGAAGCTGGAGGCGATGGTGGCGCTTGGCGACCGCAACAGCCGGATCAAGGACTTCTTCGACCTGCACCACCTCGCCAGCCGCTTCGAATTCGATCGCGCGACGCTGGCCGAGTCGGTGCGGCGCACCTTCGCGCGCCGCCGTACGCTGATTCCGGAGGACGCGCCCATCGCGCTCACGCGCGAGTACTGGGAGAACCCCTCGCGGCCGGCGCAGGTGCGCGCGTTCGCCCGGCGCGCCGGGATCGCGGTGCCGGACGACTTCGCCGACGAGTGCGCGCGGGTGCTCGATGCGTTCCTCTCGCCCGTCCTCGAGGACCTTCGACGCGGACGAGGGTCGGCGGGCATGTGGCCGCCCGAAGGGCCGTGGCGATGAGCACGCTGCGGCGGTTCAGGCCGTATCCGGCGTACAAGGACGCTGGCGTCGAGTGGCTGGGGGAGATTCCGGCGCATTGGGAAGTGAAGCGACTGAAGACGCTGGCATCGGTGGAACTCAGCAACGTCGACAAGAAGTCAGTCGAAGGCCAAGAGGCAATTCAACTCTGCAACTACACCGACGTCTATTACCATGAGCGCATCACGGCCGATCTGGAATTCATGCCGGCGACCGCGACGCGTGAACAGGTGCGCCGCTTCTCGCTTCGAGCAGGCGATGTGCTCATCACGAAGGACTCCGAATCCTGGACGGATATCGCTGTTCCCGCGGTCGTCGCCGCAGACCTACCAGGAGTGCTCTGCGGCTATCACCTAGCGCACATTCGTCCTGGCACCAACTACGACGGCGGCTTCCTGAGTCGTGCGTTTGCGGCCGTTGGCCCGCGCGATCAGTTTCAAGTCGCTGCGAACGGCATCACGCGTTTTGGGCTCGGCGGCGACGCAATCCGCACGGGTTTGTTCGCGGTGCCACCGCTCGCCGAGCAACGCGCCATCGCGGCATTTCTCGACCGCGAGACGGCGAAGATCGACGCGCTGGTGGCGAAGAAGGAACGGCTGATCGAACTGCTCCAGGAGCGGCGCACCGCCCTCATCACCCGCGCCGTCACCAAGGGCCTCGACCCGGCCGTCCCCATGAAGGACTCCGGCGTCGAGTGGCTGGGGGAGATTCCAGCGCATTGGGCGGCAATCCGGAGCAAGCGCCTCTTCAAGCTTCGCAACGTGAAGGCAGCGCCGGAAGACGGCCAACTCACAGCATCTCAGCAGTACGGTGTAATCCCACAGGCTGAGTTCATGGCAAGAGAGGGTCGCAGGGTTGTGCAGGTGGTCACTGGCGCCGACATCCTGAAGCACGTTGAGGCAAGTGACTTCGTCATCAGCATGAGGAGCTTCCAAGGCGGTATCGAGTGGTCCCGCTACTCCGGCGCGATCAGCTCAGCCTACGTAGTGCTCGCACCATCGCGAGAAGTCTGGCACCCTTACTTCGTTCACCTGCTCAAGTCGAAGCGCTACATCCAAGCTCTCCAAAGCACGTCCGACTTGGTTCGCGACGGCCAAGCTCTCAGGTTCGAAAACTTCACTCAAGTGCCCCTGCCATCCGTCCCGTTGGCGGAGCAACGCGCCATCGCCGCCTTCCTCGATCGTGAGACGGCAAAGCTCGACGCCCTGATCGCCAAGGTCCAGGAAGCGATCGAACGGCTGAAGGAGTACCGCACCGCCCTCATCTCCGCCGCGGTCACGGGGAAGATTGACGTGCGGGAAGAGGCCCTGTAGGCCAACTTGTCCTTGTCCCGCCGGTAGAGGAGCAAGGCTGCTTCTTTCAGGCGCCCGTCGGATGCTGAGCCTCCGTTTGTATCGGCCCTTCGTACCCGCACCCGCGCACCAAACGCAAGTAGACTTGCACTTGGTGTCACCATACGCAACAATCGCTGCATGAAGATCCGGACGTTCTGGCAGGCGCGCATCGAGGAGGCCTGGCGGCGGCGCAGCGTCGTGTGGCTTGCCGGGGTCCGCCGGGTCGGCAAGACCGTCCTCTGTCAGTCGTTGCCGGAGACTGATTACTTCGACTGTGAATTGCCCCGAACGCGCCGACAGATGGAGGACCCCGAGGGCTTCCTCGGTCCTCTGCGTGGAAAGAGGGTTGTGCTTGACGAGATCCATCGGATGGGAAACCCCTCGGAGCTTCTGAAGATTGCCGCCGACCACTACCCGGGTGTGCGGGTGATCGCTACCGGCTCGTCCACGCTGGGCGCGTCGGCGAAGTTCCGCGATACGTTGACCGGCCGCAAGGCCGAGCTGTGGCTCACGCCGATGGTAGAGGCCGACCTCGGGGACTTCGGGAAGCCCGACATCGAGCGTCGCCTGCATCGCGGGGGCCTGCCGCCGTTCTTCCTGGCGGAGACGTTGGACGAGCGGGAGTTCCAGGAGTGGATGGATGCGTACTGGGCCAGGGACATCCAGGAGTTGTTCCGCCTCGAGCGCCGGCGCTCGTTCTTACGTTTCGCTGAGTTGCTCTTCGCCTCAAGCGGGGGGATCTTCGAGGCTACCCGGTACGCGGGACCGTGCGAGGTGAGCCGGACCACGATCGCCAACTACCTTGCCATCCTGGAAGCAACGTTCGTCGTTCACGTGCTGCGCCCGTTCGCCAGCGCCCCGTCGGCGGAGATCGTGTCCGCCCCTAAGGTCTACGGTTTCGACACCGGTTTCGTGTGTGTCCACCGGGGATGGCACAGGCTCCGTGAAGAGGACCTTGGCTTCCTTTGGGAGCACTTCGTCCTGAACGAACTCCACGCGCGACTGCAGACGCGAACCCTGCGCTACTGGCGCGACAAGCGTGGGCACGAGGTGGACCTGGTGCTGCTTGGCTGTGGCCGCAACCCGACGGTGGTGGAGTGCAAGTGGAAGGCCGATGCGTTTGAACCGTCCTCTCTTCTTGCGTTCCGACGCAGATACTCGGAGGGAGAGAACTACGTTGTCTCCAGCGACGTGTCCCGGGCTTGGTCGCGCACGTTTAACGGGGTCCAGGTACACTTCGTCCCGCTGGAGGGACTGGCCGGGCTTCTTCGGGGACGGTCAGGCGAAGGGAAGGGCTTGTGATCGCAGACATATCCGAGCGGCGATTTGAGGATGAGATCGAGCGAACGCTGATCTCTGGCGTCGCCGTCCCGGTGGGGCGCGATCGGACTGTACCTTACCTCGAGGGACAGCCGGGTGGGTATCGGAAACGATCGCCGAACGACTACGATCGGGAGCTTTGCTTGATCCCCGACGATGTCCTCGACTTCATCTACATCACCCAACCCAAAGAATGGAACCGGCTCAAGGAGCGCTACGGCGAGGATGTGAAAGGGCGGTTCCTGCAACGGCTGGCCCGCGAGGTCGAGCGCCGTGGGACGCTCGATGTCCTGCGTAACGGGGTCCGCGACATGGGATGCCGGTTCGAGCTCGCCTTCGTCCGCCCGGCGAGCGGCCTCAATCCGGAGACGGAGCGGCTGTACGAGGGCAACCGGTTCACTGTGATCCGCCAACTGCGGTACAGCCGCGACAACGACAAGAGCCTGGACCTTGTGCTGTTCCTCAACGGTCTCCCCATCTTCACGGGCGAGCTCAAGAACCCCCTCACTGGCCAGACCGTCCAAGACGCGATCGTCCAGTACAAGATGAATCGGGATCCCAAAGAATCGCTGTTCCTGTTCGGACGATGCCTGGCCTACTTCGCGGTGGATCCGGACCTGGTGTACGTGACCACCCGCCTCGCCGGCCCCAAGACGCGGTTTCTCCCGTTCAACCGCGGGAAGTACGGCGGAGCGGGGAACGAGCCGGTCCTGGACGACTACCCCACATCGTACCTCTGGAAGCAGGTCTGGAGCCGAGACAGCATCCTGAACCTGGTGCAGCAGTTCTTGCAGCTGGTGGAAGAGGAGAAGGAGGGGCGGAAAACCGGCGAGCGGGTCCTGATCTTCCCCCGCTACCACCAACTCGATGCCGTGCGCCGCTTGGTGAACCACGCCCGCGGCCACGGGTCGGGGCAGCGGTACCTCATCCAGCACTCGGCCGGCAGCGGAAAGAGCTATTCCATCGCCTGGCTCGCTCACCAGCTTTCGATCCTCCACGATGACCAGGACCGTTCGGTGTTCGATTCGGTGGTCGTGATCACGGACCGGGTGGTCCTCGACCGTCAGCTCCAGCGCACGGTGCGTCAGTTCGAGCAGACCCTGGGCGTGGTGGAGAACATCGAGAAGACGTCGCGCCAGCTCAAGGCTGCTCTCGAATCGGGCAAGCGGATCATCGTCACCACGCTCCAGAAGTTTCCGGTGATCGTGGACGAAATGGGGGAGCTTCCCGGGAAGCGGTTCGCGGTGATCGTGGACGAGGCGCACACTTCGCAGACCGGGGAGGCCAGCCGCAGCCTGCGGGCCGTGCTCGCTGCGCCAGCGCTCGAACAGGCCGAGGCTGACGAGGCCGGCGAAGAGGAGACGTTCGAGGATCGGATCGTGGCCGAGATCGCCCGCCGGGGGCGGCTTCCCAACGTAAGCTACTTCGCGTTCACTGCCACCCCGAAGCCGAAGACGCTCGAACTCTTTGGAACGAAGCTTGCCGACGGCCGATTCGTTCCGTTCAGCCTGTACAGCATGCGCCAGGCGATCGAGGAGGGGTTCATCCTCGACGTCCTTCAGAACTACACCACCTATACGACGTACTTCCGTCTGCTGAAAAAGGTCGAGAACGACCCGCGCTTCGACCGCCGCAAAGCCCAGTACCTCCTCCGTTCGTACGTGGATCTCCACGACCACGCGATCCGCACGAAGGTCGGGATCATGGTCGAGCACTTCCACGGCCAAGTGGCTCACCGGATCGGCCGACAAGCAAAGGCGATGATCGTCACCCGCTCCCGGCTCCATGCCGTGCGGTACAAGCTCGTGATGGACGCGTACCTCAAGGAGAAGGGGTACCCGTACCGGGCGCTCGTTGCCTTCTCTGGAACGGTGAGCGACGGGGGCATCGCCTACACCGAGTCGGGGATGAACGGGTTCGCCGAGAGTCAGACCGCCGACGCGTTTAAACGGCCCGCGTACCGGTTCCTGATCGTGGCGAACAAGTTTCAGACAGGGTTCGACCAGCCGCTCCTCCATACGATGTACGTGGACAAGAAGCTGGGCGGCGTGAATGCTGTGCAGACGCTGTCCCGGCTGAACCGGGTCTACCCTCCCCACAAGGAGGAGACGATGATCCTCGACTTCGTCAACGAGGCTGAGGAGATTCTGAAGGCGTTCCAGCCCTACTACGAGCGAACGCTCCTCTCCGAGGGAACGGATCCGAACCTCGTGTACGACCTCCAGCGCGACCTCGCCCAGGCCGGCGTGTTCTCCCCGGTCGAGGTTGATGCCTTCGCCAGAGCGTTCTACAGCGCCCGCTCCACGCAAGGGCAGATCCACGCCGCGCTGCGGCCGCCCCTGGATCGGTTCAGCGCCCTGCCCCGAGAAGACCAGGCCACGTTTCGGGGCCGGCTCACGGACTACGTGCGCCTCTACGCGTTCGCCTCGCAGATCCTCCCGTTCGCAGATCCCGACTTGGAGAAGCTCTACGTGTTTGGGCGCTACCTTCGTCGGCTGCTCGATGTACCGCCGGAGGAGTTGCCACGAGAGATCCGCGAGCTGATAGACATGGAGTCGTACCGGGTCCAACGCACCGGGGAGCACCGGCTCCTCCCCGAACGTGGCGCCGCCGAACTCCGGCCGATTGGGGAGAAGGATGTGTTTGCCCCACCCGCGGAGGAGCTGGAGCCGTTGTCGCTGATCATCCGTGAATTGAACGAGCGGTTCGGGACGGACTTCACCGAGCGGGACAGGGTCTCCATTCAGGAGCTGGAGGCTCGTCTGGTAGCGAACGAGGCATTGCGCACGGTGGTCTCCATCAACCCCCCGGAGAACGCCCGCCTCACGTTCGATCAGTTCGCGACCGACGAGGCGCAATCCATGGCCGAGACGAACTTCAAGCTCTACAAACGGCTTAGTGACGATCCGGAGTTCGCTGAGTTCCTGTTGGAGCGGCTCTTCGAGCGATTCCGGACCCACCGGCTTGGGTTCGATCAGGCTCTGCCGCCCGAGGTGGCGGGAGGTGACCTGACCTAATCTGTGGGCTTGTGGACCCGAACGTGCAGGAAATCGGCTACGACCTGGGCGTCTTGGACCTGGGGGCAGGCCCGGACCGTCTCGTCGCTCGGACGCGGTTCCGCAAGGCCCGAGTTTGGAAGATCTCGGCACATGATCGCCCGCAGATGCAGTAACCACG
>CAYSZC010000031.1:0-10232 GCA_964435345.1 uncultured Thermotogaceae bacterium | reverse complement strand
CCCGCAGCGCTGAAGGCCCCGCAGAGGTGATTATTCCGTGCCGTGAGATCAGCGCCGCCGTCCGGGTTTCACAGTTCCGGCGCCAGGCGGGGACTGCGCCAAACACTTATCGAGGGTCGCAGCTTCCTCATCGTGAACGCCAGAGGGAGCTGGCGGAGGTTCTCCCCGCGACCTAGAAACCCATCGGTCCCCTCATGCCGGCCCAGTCAAGGGTCGGGCTGAACGCGGAGCGCTCTCCAGTTAGTCGCCGGACTCGGGGGAGGAGCAGGTCACGCTGACTCTCTTCGGCGCATGCCTTGAGCTGGAGCGAGATGGCCATCGAATCAAGCGGTGCGGGGTGCGAGACCTGGACCGGATCGTGGGCGACACCCTGGTTGATCCCAGGCAGGTCAGAAGGTAGGCTAATCTTGAAGTCCATTGGCTCTCGGTCCCCTGCGCCACTGCGGGGCGCGGGATAGGGTTTCCAAGGAGGTGATCGTCAATCGGGAAGGTCATCATCGTCTCGAACCGCCTTCCGGTCACGGTCCGGGAAGATAGGACCGGGCTCCAGTTCGCGCCGAGCGTGGGAGGACTGGCGACCGGGCTCTCCTCGGTGCACGCGCCGGGGGAAGGCGTGTGGGTCGGGTGGCCTGGTATCGCCGCCGAGGCTGTCCGCGGACGGGAGGCCGAGGTGCGGCGGGAACTCGCCTCTCACGGCTGTGTGCCGGTGTTTCTCTCGACGCGCGATGTGCGCGACTACTACAGCGGGTTCAGCAACCGCACGATCTGGCCTCTCTTCCACTACTTCACCCAGCACGCGGCGTACGACCCCGCGCAGTGGCGGGCCTACCGTCGGGTCAACGAGAGGTTCGCCGACGCTGTGGCCGAGACCGCGCAGCCTGGTGACACGATCTGGGTCCACGACTACCACCTCCTGCTCGCCCCCGCGCTCCTGCGGACCCGGCTCCCCGAGGCTTCGATCGGGTTCTTCCTGCACATCCCGTTTCCCGCTCACGAGGTGTTCCGCCTCCTGCCGTGGCGACAAGAAGTCCTGGAGGGCCTTCTCGGCGCGGATCTCCTCGGGTTCCACACCTACGACTACGTCGGCCACTTCCTCGATAGCGCCCACGCCATTCTTGGACGAGGGCACGCGTTTGGAGAGGTGCAGGTAGGGGAGCGGGCGGTGCGGGTCGAGGCGTTTCCGATGGGCATTGACTACGAGCGGTTCCATGCCACGGCCAAGACGCCCCACGCCCGGCGCGAGGTGGCTCGGATCAAGGGGCACGTCGGACAGCGAAAGATCATCCTCTCCGTGGACCGGCTGGACTACACGAAGGGGATCGTCGAGCGGCTGGAGGCGTTTGACCACTTCCTCACGGAGAACCCCGCCTGGCGGGAGAGGGTGACGCTCGTGCTGCTGCTCGTGCCTTCCCGCACCCGGGTCGAGGAATACCGGGAGCTCAAGCGCACGATTGACGAGGTCGTCGGCCGGATCAACGGGAGCCACGGAACGGTCGGCTGGGTGCCGATCTGGTACCTGTACCGCAGCGTGCCGTTCGAGAGGCTCGTGGCGTTGTACCGCGCGGCGGACGTGGCCCTGGTGACCCCGCTCCGGGATGGGATGAACCTCGTCGCTAAGGAGTACGTGGCGAGCAAGGGCGACGGGGGCGGGGTTCTCATTCTGAGCGAGTTCGCGGGCGCGGCGCAGGAGTTGGGCGAAGTCCTGCTCGTGAACCCGAACGATGTGCTCGGGGTGGCCCGAGCGATCGGGCGTGCCCTCGACATGCCGGACGGCGGGCAGAGAGATCGGTTGCGGGCGATGCAGGAGCGGGTGCGTACGCACAACGTCGGGCATTGGGCGTCGGAGTTCCTTGCCGAGCTTGCGGTGGACCGCCGCGGACAACCGCGTCCCCCGCGCTTGGCGGAGCCAGAGGTGTCTCGACTTGCCGCGCACTACGCCGATGCCACGGCGCGGTTGCTCTTCCTCGACTACGACGGGACCCTGGTGCCTCTGGCAGCGACCCCGGACCTCGCCCAGCCCGATCCCGGGCTCGCGAAACTCCTCGCCGGCCTTGCCGCCGACGGACGGAACGAGGTGGCCATCGTGAGTGGGCGAGATCGGGATGCGCTCACGGCGTGGTTCGGCAACTTGGGCATTGGACTGGTGGCCGAACATGGCGCGTGCGTTCGGGAGCCGGGTCGGCCGTGGCAGGTCATGGTGTCCCGCGATGAGACGTGGAAGGAGCGAGTGAGGCCGATCCTCGACCGCTATGTTCACCGCACCCCCGGTGCGTTCGTCGAGGAGAAGGAGTTCTCCTTGGCGTGGCACTACCGCACGGCCGAGCCGCACGCGTCGCGGATTCGAGCGCCCGAGTTGAAGCACCTCCTTGTGAACCTGACGGCGCACCTCGACCTGTGCGTGCTCGAGGGGAACCACGTGATCGAGGTCAAAGCCAGCGCGTTCGACAAGGGACGAGCGGCCGTCACCTGGATGGGGAGGAAGGAATGGGATTTCGTCCTTGCCGTGGGAGACGACCGGACCGACGAGGACATGTTCGGCGCCCTCCCCCAAGGGGCCTACACGATCAAGGTCGGAACTGGACCTTCACGGGCTCGATTCAGCGTGGCCTCGCCCTCCGACGTGCGGACCCTCCTCATGCGGCTGGCCGGCCTCGTCGCTCACCCCGGCGGCGGAGGTGACGGGGGCGGGGCACTGTCGTCCCCGGCGAACTGAAGCTGCCACAGGGCACAGAACAAGCCCTTCCGGGCGAGGAGTTGCTCTAGGGTTCCTTCTTCCGCGAGCTTCCCCTCGTGGATCACGAGCACGCGGTCCGCGTTGCGGATCGTGGACAAGCGGTGGGCGATCGCGATCGAGGTCCGCCCAGCCAGCACCCGCTCCAACGCCTGCTGAACCTGGGCTTCGGTGTGGGAGTCAATGTTCGCCGTGGCCTCGTCGAGGACGATGAACTTCGGATCCGCGGCTACGGCGCGGGCCAGCGACAGGAGCTGCCGCTCCCCGACGGACAGACGCACCCCGCGTTCCTTGACCTGGGTCCCGTATCCCTCGGGAAGGCGCACGAGGTGGCCGTGGACCCCCACGGCCTTGGCGGCCTGCTCCGCGATGTCGGGGGAGAGGACCCCGTTCCACATCCGGATGTTCTCCGCGACGTCGCCGGAGAACAGGAACACCTCCTGGGGGACCATGGCCAGCGTGCGCCGGTAGTCCTGCAGGTCGAGCTCGGCCAGGTCTACCCCGTCTACAAGGACGTTCCCGCGCTGCGGACGGTAGAACCCGAGTGTCAGGGCAACGACGGTGGTCTTACCCGACCCGGTGGGGCCGACGATCGCCACCCGCTCCCCCGGAGCGACCTTGAACGACACGTCCTTCAGGATCCAATCCTCGTCTTGGTAGGCGAACCAGACGTTGCGGAACTCGATCTCGCCCCGCAGCGTGGGCAGGGTGCGGGTTCCCGTGGGCTCGGGACGCTCGTCGAGGATCGAGAAGATCCGCTCCGCGGCGACCATCGCCGCCTGGAGGATGTTGTACTGCTCGGACAGGTTCACCATCGGCTGGAACAGCATCCGGATGTAGCTCGTGAACGCGACCAGCGCCCCCAGCGTGAACACGCCCGCCAGGACCCCCCGGCCGCCGTACCAGATGAGGAGGGCCAGGGCGATGTTCTGCATGACCGAGATCACCGGGCCGAACACGCCGAACACGGTGATCGAGCGCATCTGGGCGCGGAAGAACCGCAGGTTGATGTCGGCAAACGCGCTCCGGCTGCGCTTCTCCTGACGGAAGAGCTGGATGATCCCCATCCCGGACAGGGACTCGGCGATGTAGGCGTTGATCCGCGCTAGGACCCGCCGCGCAGTGCTGTACGCCTCGCGGGCCCGCTTCCGGAACCAGAATGTCAAGAGGAGGATGAACGGGGTGAACGCGAGGATCCACAGGGCCAGGCGGGGGTTGAGGTGGAACATGATCCCCAGCACCCCGGCGATCATGAGGAGGTCCTGCACCAGGCGCACCAGAACCTGGGTGAACATCTCGTTGATCGCGGCTACGTCGTTCGTGGCCCGCGTGACGAGCCGGCCCACCGGCTGCCGGTCGAGGTAACTCATCGGGAGCCGCAGGAGGTGACCGAACACCGCCCGCCGCATGTCGAACAGGATGCGCTGTCCCGCGTACTGGAGCGCGTACACCTGGCCGTAGGTGAGGAGGAACCGCAGCACGAGGAACCCCACGTAGGCGAGGGCGAGGAGCCCCAGGAGCTGGATCGCCGACGCTCGTAGTCGGAGGAGGTCCATGGCGGGGATGTCGCGCAACGCCTGTTCAGGGGCCGCGTACCCCGCTGCTGTCAGTCGGAATGCCTCCGGGTAGCGCGGCACGAGTTCTGCCGCCGCGCTGTCGGGGGGGACGACGAGGAACCGTCGGAGGACCCGCCCCTCCTCCTCCAGCGCCTGGCGCACGGGTGCGGGGAGGGTCCGTTCCGGCGCGAGGAACGTCCCGGGATCGTAGGGGACCGCGCCCTCTACGGGCGGGGCGTCGGCCTGCACCTCGAGCCAGGGGAGGACGAGCACCGAGTCCACCGCCGTCTTCACCAGGTACGGCATGGCGAGCTCGGTCACGGCGATCCCGCCGGCGAGGAGGAACGCCACGACGAACAGGAGTCGGTACGGCCGTGCGAAGCGGACCATCCGCCGCAACAGGCGGAAGTCGAGCGCCTTGCCGAGCTGCTCGTCCTCGTCGTCGTGGTGCTGGTGTCCGTTCATCGCACGAGGGCCTGCTGGAGTTCGTTCAGCCGCGCGTAGAGACCGCCCCGGCGCACGAGCCGGCTGTGGTCGCCCTGTTCCGCGAGCCGCCCTCCGTCGAGGACGATGATGTGATCGGCATCGCGCACCGCGGAGATGCGGTGGGCGACCACGATCGCCGTGCGCTGGCGCAGGACCCCCCGCAGGTGGCCGAGGATCGCCTCCTCCACCTGGGCGTCCACCGACGACAGGACATCGTCAAGGACGAGGATCGGGGGATCGAGGAGGAGGGCGCGGGCGATCCCGACCCGTTGTCGCTGGCCGCCGGACAGGGTGACGCCCCGCTCGCCGACGAGCGTGTCCAGGCCGTCGGGGAACGACGCGATCTCCTCGGCCAGGCCGGCCAACCGCGCCGCCTCCCGCACGTCGTCCTCGCTCGCGTCCGGTCGGCCGTAGGCGATGTTCTCCCGCAGCGTGGCCGAGAACAGGAACACATCCTGGGGGACCATTCCCACCTGCCCCCGCAGCTCCGCGAGGTCGAGCTCGCGGATGTCGGCGCCGCCGAGGAGCACCGTCCCCGGCGGGGGATCGTACAGGCGCGGCAAGAGCCGAACGAGGGTGGACTTGCCGGACCCCGTGAGGCCGACGACGCCGAGGGTCATCCCCTCCTCCACGACCAGGTTCACGTCGTGCAGGGCCGGACGATCCGTGCCCGGGTAGGCGAACGTGAGGTCGCGGAACTCGATCCGCCGGGAGGGCGGCAGCGGAATGGGCTTCGGGGGGCTCGTGATGTCCGGCATCTCGGCGAAGATCTTGTCCAACCGCTTCATGGACGCCGCCCCCTGCTGGAGCGTGTTCACGATCATGCCGATGGCCATCATCGGCCACACCATCATCCCCAGGTAGCTCGTGAACGCCACCAGGCCGCCGAGGGTGAGCGTGCCGCCGAGCACGCCCCGTCCCCCGAACCAGACGACGATCGCCGCGCCCAGGCCGGCCAGCAGCCCGACCATCGGTTCGAACACGCCCCACACTCGGGTGAGGGACAGGTTCGCTTCCACGTTCTCGCGGTTGGTAACGGAAAACGCCCCCGCGATCCCCTCCTCCCGGGCGAACCCGCGCAGGAGCCGGATCCCGGACAGGGCTTCCCGCACCCGCTCCGTGAGGGTGGAGAACGCGGCCTGGGCCCGCTCGAACCGGCGGTGGATGAGCCGCCCGAACCCCATCACCGCCACGGTGATGAACGGCAGCGGGATGAACGCGTACAGGGCGAGAAGCGGCGAGATCCCGATCATCGCTGCGAGCGAGAACGAGATCATGATCACGGCGTCCGAGGCCATCAACACGCCCATGCTGCACGAGCGGCGGACGGCCTCGAGGTCGTTCGTGGCGTGGGCCATCAAATCGCCGGTGGGGTGCTCAACGTAGTAAGCAGGCGAAAGCTTGAGCAGATGGGCGTAGAGCCGGTTGCGCATGTCTCGTTCGATGAGGCGGCCCGCCCCAAAGAGGAGGATCCGCCACACGAACCGGAACCCGAACACGACGATCGCGATCCCGGTGAGGTACAGGGCGTAGCGAACGAGATGCGCTCCCGTTCCCGCGACGAGGTCGTCCACCGCGCGGAGCACGATGAGCGGGGCGATGAGCTGCAGCGCGTCCACAACGAACAAAGCGAGGACGCCTGCGAGCAGGCGCCATCGGTACCGCCACAGCTCTCGGAAGATGCCGCGCATGAGGACCAGGGATTATACTCGAACGGCGTTTTGGCCAAAGGAGGTTCCGTGCCGGAGATCCCCGAGTTGATCGAGGCGTACGCGGCGGACCTGAAGAGACGGGGAGCGATCAAGTCCGCGATGGTGGAGCGGGCCTTCCGCCGTGTCGCCCGCCATCGGCTGGTGGAGGGCGTCTACGTGGAGGACGAGACGGGCGAGTGCCACTATGGCCGAAGCCGCTTCTCGTTGCGGAAACTCGACCCAAACTCTCCGGATCCCGATCTGTTGAAGCTCGTGTACTCGGACATCCCGCTCCTCACCCGGATCGCCCCGCCCAGCTCCTCCTCCCAGCCCTACCTCGTGGCCCAGATGCTCGAGCTCCTGGAGCTCGGGGAAGGGATGAACGTGCTCGAGATCGGGGCGGGAACCGGATACAACGCCGCCCTGATCCAGGAGATCGTGGGGGAGGCCGGGCGCGTCACGACCCTCGACATCCAGGAGGACGTCGTCGCCCAGACCGAGCGGCTCCTCCGGGCCGCGGGGTACGGCCGGATCGAGGTGATCGCCAAGGACGGGGCGGTGGGGCATGCGGAGAACGCCCCCTACGACCGGATCGTGGCCACCGTGGGCTGTTCCGACATCTCGTGGCGATGGGCCGCGCAACTGAACGAGCGCGGGTTCATGCTGATCCCCCTTCAGCACGGGGCCGAGGGGTTTGACCCCTTGACCCGGATCTGGCGGGAGAAGGACACGGTACGGGGCCGGTTCGTGGGCTGGTCCGGGTTCATGTCCATCCGCGGGGAGCTTGAGATCGAACAGCCGCTGAGCTACGAGAACCAGGATCTCGCAGACCCGCCTCGGGCGGAGTTCCCCCCGGCCTCCAGTTCCGAGGAGTGGGCGAAGCTGCTTGGGAAGAGCTGGAAGGAGCTTACGGAGGACGAGAGGCCAAGGTACTTCGACCTCCCCATCTTCCTCGTCGTCTCCGGCTGGTGCGTGTTCTGGGTCAAGGACGGGGTGGGGATCTGGGACGCGGAGAGAGGAGGGCTCGTGGCGGGCAAGGACAAGATCGCCGTGTACGGGGAGGAGTCTGTGTTCCCGGATGTAAAGAGCCTCTACGCGAAGTGGGACGAGCTAGGGAGGCCAGGTGTAACGGACTGGGAGCTGGAGTTCTATCCCCGCGGCCCACGGCCCCAGGTGTCCCGACAGGACGTAACGTACTGCATAGAGCGCAAGTTCTCCACCGAGATCGCGAGGGTCGGACGAGGGTAGCGTCATCAGTCGCGAGCTGACATGCTCGGCTTGCCCCCGCTGCGGACCGCGGCTAGGATGCTCGCCGGAGGTGCCATGGTCACAGAACGGGAAATGCAGGTCGGCGCAGAGATGGAGACCCGGAAAGGCGCGTACTCGAACCTCGCCGTGATCTCTCACCAGCCGGACGAGTTCTTCATTGACTTCCTCCTCGTGGACCCCCAGACCCAGACTCCAGAGCGCGGACAGGCCCTGCTCGTGTCGCGGGTAATTCTCTCTCCCCGGCACATGAAGCGGCTGCACGATGCGATCGGCGAGAACATCGAGAAGTACGAGAAAAACCTCGGGAAGATCGTGATCCCCCCCAAACTGACCTAAGCCGCAGCACCTGTGCTCGACGGGCAGCGCCCTGTCCCTGCCTTGCGGGGGCCGGGAGCGTCCGCTATGCTGGTTTCGGCAGTAATCCTGTCGGGGAGGTGATATCGGCTTGGAACGTTCGATCCATTCTCGGATGTACCACTCTCGGATGCACAAGGAGGTAGGCATGAGGACGCGAGGGAAGTTGCTCGCCTTACTGGTGTGTGTTCTGGCGTTTGCTCTACTGGGTTACGGCCAGAGCCTCAAGACAGTCGTCGTGGGGATCGAGAGCGATGCGCTGACGATGGATCCACATAACTTCCGGCATCGGGAAACCGAGACCATTCTGCGCAACATGTTCGATGGCTTGGTGACGCGGACGCCGGATGGGCGGATCGTTCCCGAGCTCGCTGTGTCCTGGGAACGGGTCTCGGACACGGAGTGGCTCTTCTACCTGCGCGATGGGGTGACGTGGCACGACGGGACGCCGTTCACCGCGACGGACGTGGTGTTCACGGTGGAGCGGATCGTCAAGGAGGGCCGGATCAGCGGACTCACCTCGCCCCGGAAGGGCTTGCTCGACCCGGTGACGGACGCCGTGGTCGTGGACCGCTTGACGGTCAAGCTCATCACTTCGGTTCCCTTCGCCTCGCTCCCGTCGTTCCTTCCCCACACGCTCATCGTGGCGCAGCACTACGTGGAAGCGGTGGGCGATGCCCAGGTCGCAATGCGGCCGATGGGCACGGGGCCGTTCCGGTTCGTGCGGTGGGACAGGGGTCAACACGTGGTGATGGAGCGCTTCGATGGCTACCACGGCGGATCTCCGGACCTCCCGCCGGTCGGACCGGCCAAGGTGGACCGCGTGATCTTCCGCGTCCTTCCGGAGACCTCGACCCGCATCGCCGCCCTGCGGGCGGGCGACATCCACATCGCGACGCGCATCCCGGTGGACCTCATCCCCGAAGTCGAGGCCGATCCCAATCTGACCGTGATGAGCGTCCGCGGGACCCGCAGCGCGTTCCTCGAGATGAACGTCAACCGGCCCCCGTTCGACGATGTGCGGGTGCGGCAGGCGGTGAACTACGCGATTGATGTGGACCGGATCATCAAGTACGTGCTCGGCGGATTGGCCACGCCCATCCCGACCATCATGTCGCCGGATTCGCCGTTCTATGCGCCGCTGGAGCCCTATGGATACGACCCCGGGAAGGCGAAGGCGCTCCTCGCGGCAGCCGGGTACGGTGCGGGATTCGCCGTGACCCTCGACTGCCAAGCCCACTTCCAGGATGTGGCCCTCGTCATCGCCCAAATGCTGCGGGACGTGGGGATCGACGCCACGGTCCGGGTGTGGGAGTGGGGGCTCCTCCAGGCCGAGCTGCTTGCTGGCCGCCGGATGATGCACCTCGGCGACTGGGGGAACGCGACCCTCGAACCGAACGACATCATGATTCCCAAGCTCGTGACGGGGGGACGGGGCAACTTCAGTGGCTACTCCAGCCGCGTCCTCGAGAGCCTGATCTACCTCGCGGAGCGGGTGACCGTGGATCCGGAGGTTCGACGGAGGGCGTACCAGATCGCCCAGGAGCTGATCTACGCGGACGCTCCGATGGCGTTCTTGTGGGTGGCCCGGGCGTCGTACGGTGTGAGCCGGCGGGTGGTCGGCTGGCGGCCGAGCCCCGATAGCCGGATCAACCTTCACGACGTGGATCTGGCCCCGTAGGCCGATTCGGGGAGGGGTGCTGGCCGCCCCTCCCCGTCCATCTGCACCACGTGTTCGCCTACGTCGTCCGGCGCCTTGTCCAGGCTATCCCCGTGTTCCTCGGGGTGACGTTCGTGGTGTTCTTGCTCATGTACCTCACCCCGGGCGACCCGGTGGAGCTGTACATGGGCCGAGCGGGGATCGTCTCCCCGGAGGAGATCGCCCGCGTCCGCCGCGAGTTGGGCCTCGATCGCCCGTTTGCTGAGCAGTACGGACGTTTCCTGTGGGGGATCGTGCGCGGGGACCTGGGCCTCTCCATCGTTCATCGGCGGTCGGTCGGCCATCTCATCCTGGAGCGCCTGCCGGCGACGGTCGAGCTCACCCTGTTCGCCGCCCTCATCGCCCTCGTCGTGGCCATCCCTGCGGGCGTGATCGCGGCGGTCCGCCGGAACACGTGGTTGGACGCCGCGGGCACGATCACATCC